>JBAVCR010000412.1:0-4624 GCA_049586815.1 Anaeromyxobacteraceae bacterium | reverse complement strand
GTTCTGGGCACCCGCCTCATGGGGGCGCTCGCGCGAGGGGCGCGGGACGCCACGGGCGGGAAGCTCCCGGCCTGGAACGCCGCCATGCCCCGGGCCGCGCCCGCCACGACGTTCCGGAACGTGCTCGGGGGGAAGGGGCGGCAGGTGGTCTACTTCCCGTCGTGCATCACCCGCACCATGGGTGCCGCGCGCGGCGACGACGATCCGCGGGCCGTCTTCGAGGCGACGCTCTCCCTCCTCTCCAAGGCCGACTACGACGTCCTCTTCCCGGAGGCGATCTCGTCCCTCTGCTGCGGCCTCGCCTTCGACTCGAAGGGCTTCCGCGACGTCGCCGACGCCAAGTCCGGCGAGCTCGAGCGCGCGCTCCTCGCCGCGAGCGACGGCGGGCGAATCCCGGTCCTCTGCGACACGAGCCCCTGCCTGCAGCGGATGCGGAAGAAGATGGACGGGCGGCTGCTCCTCCTCGAGCCGGCCGAGTTCATCCACGACCACCTGCTCGACAAGCTCCTCCTCACCCGCCAGCCGGGCCGGGTGGCGGTGCACGTGACCTGCAGCAGCACCAAGATGGGCGTGGGCGCGAAGCTCGAGGCGGTGGCCCGCGCCTGCGCCGCGGAGGTGGTGGTCCCGCCCCGGGTCGGATGCTGTGGGTTCGCCGGGGACAGGGGCTTCTCCCACCCGGAGCTGAACGCGGCGGCGCTCTCCGAGCTGCCGGCCGGCGTGAAGGGGTGCACGGAGGGGGTGTCGAACAGCAGGACGTGCGAGATCGGCCTCACGCTGCACGGAGGGATCCCGTACCGCTCCATCGTCTTCCTGGCAGACCGGGCCGCGGCCCGGAAGGGTTGACGCGCCGTGTCGAAGGTAAACGTCTCGTCGCGCTTGAGTCGGACCCGCCGGACGGATTGAATCCGTCCCTACTCGTGGAGGGAACCACATGGTCTGGACGCAGGTCTATTCACCCGTAGCGAACAACCTGTTCATCTCGGCCCTGGTCGCGGCCATCCCCGTCATCCTGCTCCTGGGTGCGCTGGCCTTCTTCCACGTGAAGGCCCACTGGGCGGCGGTGCTCGGGCTCGCCTCGGCGTGGGCGGTGGCCGTCTTCGTCTACGGGATGCCGGCGCAGATGGCCACCATGTCGGCGGTGAACGGCGCGCTCTTCGGCCTCCTCCCCATCGGCTGGATCATCCTGAACGCCATCTTCGTCTACGACATCAGCGTGAAGACGGGGAAGTTCGAGGTGGTGAAGGACACCATCGCGGGCATCGCCGCCGACCGGCGCATCCAGGTGCTGCTCATCGGCTTCGCCTTCGGCGCCTTCATCGAGGGCGCGGCGGGCTTCGGCACGCCGGTGGCCATCTCCGCCGCCATGCTCATCGGCCTCGGCTTCAAGCCGCTCGCCGCCGCCGGCCTGGCCCTCATCGGCAACACCGCCCCGGTGGCCTACGGCGCGCTCGGCACTCCCATCATCACGCTCGCCAAGGTGACGGGCCTGCCGGAGATGCAGCTCTCCGCCATGGCCGGCCGGCAGCTTCCCTTCTTCTCCGTGATCGTGCCCTTCTGGCTGGTCTGGGCGATGTCCGGCTTCAAGGGGATGATCGAGGTCTGGCCCGCCTGCCTGGTGGCCGGCGTCTTCTTCGCCATCCCGCAGTTCATCGTCTCGAACTACTTCGGCCCGTCGCTCGTCGACATCGTGGCCGCCATCGTCTCCATCGGCGCCATGTACGCGCTGCTCAAGTTCTGGCAGCCGAAGCAGATCTGGCGCTTCCCCGAGGAGCGCGAGGCCGCCCACGCCGTCGTCAAGAAGCACTCGGGCGGCGAGGCCTTCCTGGCCTGGATGCCCTGGATCGTCCTCACCGTCTTCGTGTTCATCTGGGGGCAGCCGTCGGTGAAGACCTGGCTGAACGGCATCTTCGCGCCGGCCTTCGAGATGACCGGCCTCCACAAGCTCGTCCAGAAGGTGCCGCCGGTCGCGAAGAAGCCGGCCCTCGAGGACGCCAAGTACGTCTTCAACCTGCTCTCCGCGACCGGCACGAGCCTGCTCCTCACCGGCATCGTCTCCGGCCTGTGGTTGAAGCTCGGTGTGGGCGAGCTCCTGAAGACCTACCTCGCCACCCTGAAGCGCGTCCGATTCTCGCTCGTCACCATCGCCGCCATGCTGGCGCTGGGCTTCGTGACCCGCTTCTCGGGCTCCGACTCGACGATGGGCCTCGCCTTCGCCTCCACCGGCGCGCTGTTCCCGTTCTTCTCCCCGCTGCTCGGCTGGCTGGGCGTGGCGCTGACCGGTTCCGACACGTCCTCGAACGTCCTCTTCGGAAACCTGCAGGTGGTGAGCGCCGAGAAGCTCGGGATGTCGCCCATCCTGGCGGCGGCCTCCAACTCCTCGGGCGGCGTCATGGGAAAGATGATCGACGCCCAGTCCATCGTGGTGGCCGCCGTGGCCACGAACGAGCACGGCAAGGAGGGCGAGATCCTGCGCTACGTCTTCTGGCACAGCCTCGTGCTCGCCTGCCTCGTCGGCGTGCTGGTCTTCCTGCAGCACAACTACTTCCAGTGGATGATCCCCCGCTAGCGGGAGCCGGATGGGCAAGGTCGGGCTCTTCATCCCCTGCTACGTCGACCAGTTCTTCCCCCGGGTGGGACTGGCGGCGCTCCGCGTCCTGCGGGGACTCGGCCTCGAGGTCGAGTACCCGCGGGAGCAGACCTGCTGCGGGCAGCCCATGTTCAACACGGGCTGCACGAAGGAGGCCCGGCCGCTCGCCGAGCGCTTCGTCCGGCTCTTCTCCGGCTACGAGGCGGTGGTGGCCCCCTCGGCGAGCTGCGTCGCCATGGTGCGCCTGCAGTACCCGGAGCTCCTCGGCGGCGCCCCCGGGGTCCGGGAGCTGGGGAGCCGCACCTTCGACCTCTCCGAGTACCTCGTCGACGTGGTGAAGGTGACCCGCGTCGACGGGGAGTTCCGGAAGAAGGTCGGGCTCCACAGGAGCTGCCACGGGATCCGGGAGCTCCGGGAGTCGCGCTC
Organism: Anaeromyxobacteraceae bacterium; assembly: GCA_049586815.1. Lineage (GTDB taxonomy): Bacteria > Myxococcota > Myxococcia > Myxococcales > Anaeromyxobacteraceae > CAIOAK01. The sequence goes on along the minus strand of JBAVCR010000412.1, from coordinate 1,611 downwards.
GAGCGAGCGCATGGACCCGCCCTTCGACAAGACCCGCCAGCTCATCACGCAGCTCCGGGGCATCGAGCTCGTGGACCTGGAGCGCCCCGACGAGTGCTGCGGGTTCGGCGGCACCTTCGCCGTCACCGAGGAGGCGGTGTCCTGCATGATGGGGCGCGACCGCATCGCCGACCACGTCCGGGCCGGGGCCGAGGTCATCGCCGGCTACGACATGTCCTGCCTCATGCACATGGACGGCCTGGCCCGGCGCGACGGCACGAGGCTCCCCGTGGTCCACGTGGCCGAGATGCTCGAGACGGCGAGGCTCTCCCGGTGATCCACGACCACCCCGAGAAGGCCCGCGCCTTCACGCTCGACGACGAGCGGGCCCACTGGCACGACAAGGCGCTCTGGTTCGTGCGGGTGAAGCGCGACCGGGCCGCGGCCACCGTCCCGGAATGGGAGCGCCTGCGCGAGGCGGCCGAGGGCATCAAGCTGCACACCCTCTCCCGGCTCCCCGACTACCTGGAGGAGTTCGAGCGGAACGCCACCCGGAACGGCATCCAGGTCCACTGGGCGCGCGACGGCGAGGAGCACAACCGGATCGTCCACGGGATCCTGGAACGGCACGGCGTCACCCGGATGGTGAAGTCGAAGTCGATGCTCACCGAGGAGTGCCACCTGAACCCGTACCTCGAGGCCCGCGGCATCGAGGTGGTGGACACCGACCTGGGCGAGCGCATCGTGCAGCTGGCCGGCGAGCCGCCCTCGCACATCGTGATGCCCGCCATCCACCGCAAGAAGGAGGAGATCGGCGAGCTCTTCCACGAGAAGCTCGGGACCCCGGCCGGGCTCTCCGATCCCACCGTCCTCACCGAGAAGGCGCGGCAGCACCTGCGGGAGAAGTTCCTGGGCGCGCAGGCCGGCCTCACCGGCGTGAACTTCGCCATCGCAGAGACCGGCGGCTTCGTGGTGGTGACGAACGAGGGCAACGCCGACATGGGCACCACGCTGCCGCCCGTGCACGTGGCCTCGATGGGCATCGAGAAGGTGATCCCCCGCCTCGCCGACCTGGGGATCTTCACGCGGCTGCTCGCCCGCAGCGCCACCGGCCAGCCGGTCTCGTCCTACACCACCCACTTCCACGCGCCGCTCCCCGGGGGCGAGCTGCACGTGGTCGTCGTCGACAACGACCGCACCAAGATGCTCGCCGAGGCCCACCGCCGGAAGGCGCTCTGCTGCATCCGCTGCGGCGCCTGCCTCAACACCTGCCCCGTCTACCGGCGCAGCGGCGGCTACAGCTACAGCTACCTCATCCCCGGCCCCATCGGGTCGGTGCTGGGGCCCCACCGCGATCTGGGCGCGCACGCCAGCCTTCCCTTCGCCTCCAGCCTCTGCGGCTCCTGCACCGACGTCTGCCCGGTGAAGGTGGACCTCCACCACGAGCTGCTCCTGCTCCGGCAGGAGGCGGCGGAGCAGAAGCTGCTCCCGCTCGGCAAGCGCTTGGGGATGAAGGCCGCCGCCTTCGCGATGGAGCGGCCGGCCCTGTTCCGGGCCGGGGGGCGGGTGGCCCGCTGGGTGCTGCGCGTGGCCCCGTTCCTCGCCCGCATCGGGCCAGGCGCGGCCTGGCTG
>JBAVCR010000411.1:0-3282 GCA_049586815.1 Anaeromyxobacteraceae bacterium | reverse complement strand
GCGCAGGGCGTCGTCGGCGGTGGTCCGGTCGTCGGCGAGCCCCAGGCGGCGCGGCGGCGGCGCGGCCGCGGACAGCCAGCGAGCGGCGGGCGCGAACGATCCCGGGGGCAGGGTGACCATTGGTGATCACTTCGATAACATGGCGCCTCCTTGCCCGGGGGACCGATGAACGAGACCGCCTCACCGACGGCCGCGCACGACCTCCCGCGGGCCGTCACCGCCCAGACCCGACTCCTCCTCCCCTTCTTCTTCGAGCGCCGCGCCGCCGACCGCGCCTCCGAGGCGCTCGCCTCGGCGTCGACGGGCATCGCCGCCGGGCTCTGGAAGCCCGAGCCGCCGCGCAAGCTCTACCGCTACCGGCTCGAGATGACCGGCCAGCTCGACCGCTTCCTGTTCACCCATGGTGAGCGGGGCCGCGTGGAGGGCGCCTACCTGCACGTCCCCGGGGAGCGCATCCGCCGCTGGCTCGGCGCCCTCGACGTGCAGGTGGGAACGCAGGTGGCGCGGGTGGCGCTCGCCGCCACGCCGGGCGTCGAGCTCTTCCTCACCGCCCACGGGGCCGGCGTGCTCTCGCTCACCTTCGACCTGGGGAACGACGTCGAGCCCGCGCGCGTGCTGGAGCTGAACCGGAAGCTCTCCATCCTGACCCGCCCGGGCGAGCGGGCCCCGTGGCTCTGCGCGTCGCGCGCCGACGGGGAGCCGAGCGTGCCCGGCGGGGACCACCACGGGAGCAACGTGCCGCTCGGGGATCGCCTGGGCAAGCCCGGGGCCCACTTCTCCATGGCCGAGCTCATCGCCGCGCTGCTCGAGCCCATGCGCGGCATGGGGGTCGTGCCCATCCAGGAGTCGCTCTGCGCCTATGCCGTGGTGGCGCTGCCGGGAAGCGTGGACCTGCTCGCCGACCGGACCTCGACGGGGCCGCTCCTCTCGGCCCTCGCCCAGCTCCTGTCGACGCCGGCGCCGGCGGGCGGGACGGGGACGCCGGGGATCCCGAACTTCCTCCCCGCGAACGACCACTGGTCGGCGGCGAGCCTGCAGGGCGCGGCGCACCTCGTCACGATCCCTCAGGGCGTGCTCCCGGCGGAGGAGGGGATCTCCGAGGCGCGCGACCGGTGGTTCGTGCCCTACCTGACGGCGCTCCTCCAGCGCTGCGCGGTCAAGAAGGCGGTCGAGGAGGCCACCGAGATGGTGGTCCACGAGGACGTGAAGCCCGACGCCGTCTCGCGGCTCCGCTCCGACGTGCTCGCCTTCGCGCTGGCCGGGGCGCTCCCGGAGGTGAGCGTCCGCAACTCGCTCCACCGCTACTACCGGATGTGCCAGGAGGCGGTGGACCTCGACCGCAACCTGGCGCAGGTGCGCGGGGCGCTCGGCGACCTGGAGGCCCAGCTCTCGTCGAGGCGCCAGATGGAGATCGCCGAGGCGCAGCGGGACATCGCCCGGCAGTCGGTGGAGTCGCAGGAGAGCGCTCACCGCATCCACATGGCGCTGACCTGGATCGAGGTCTTCATCGTGGTGGCCTACGCGGCCGAGCTCATCAAGTTCTTCGTGCTGGAGCTTCCCCACATCGAGACGCCGTGGATGCGGTGGACGGCGGCCACCCTGTCGATCGGGACCGGCGTGGTGGCGCTCCTCGTCCTTCGTCCCTGGGACAACCGGCACGGGAAGAAGGGCGGGCAGGCGGCAGGGGCGCACCTCGGGGATGGTCGGCCGTCCGGCGTCCCTCCGCCCGGGCCGGCCCCTCACCCGTAGGCCTGGCCTCCGGGGCCCGGAAGGGAAGGGGCGGGCCCGGTCGGGACCCGCCCCCCTCTCCTTTCCGGCGCGCGAGCCGGGTGTTACGGGAAGAGAACTTCCACGGGCACGCTCGTCGCCGTGAACGGCTGACCACCCACCAGGAAGATGGCCCCGTTCCAGGAGAGCGCCGCGGCACCCGCACCGGTCCTCGGAACCTGGATTCCCGGTCCCGGGGTCCACGCCGTCGGTGCCGCGCCGTCGAGGACCTCGACCGCCTCGAAGGCGGTCGCGCTGCCGTGGCCGCCGATCGCGTACACCTTTCCGTTCAGCGCGGTCACCGCCGGGTACGAGCGCGGTGTCGCGAGGGAGGGGCCGGTGGACCAGGTGCCCGTGGCCACGTCGAGGATCTCGACCGTGGGGAGCGGGTTTCCTGCGTCGTCCTCGCCTCCCACGACGTAGACCTTGCCGTCCGCGTAGGCGGCCCCGCAGCCCCCTCTGGCGGTCGGCATGGCGGGGAACTGGGCGGCCGCCGTATCGAGCGTGTTCGTGTCGAAGGCCTCGACCGAGGGAACGACGGGTCCGTCGCTGCTCCACCCGCCGACGACCAGGATCCGGCCGTCCGGCAGCCCGACCGCCGCCGCGCCGCCGTGCTCCGTTCCGGTGAAGCCCGTCCCCAGCTGCGTGACCGCACCCGTGGCCGGATCGAACTCGGCGAACGGTTGGAATCGGGCCAGCGCGTAGGCCTTGCCGTTGGGTGCCGCTGCCACGGTCCGGGTCGCGAAGTACGGCAGGTTGGCGATCGCGTTCATGCCGTCCGTCGCCGGGTCGTACTCCATGATCGCCGTGCTGCGGCCTCCACCGAAGGTGTAGACCTTGCCCCCGATGCCCACGGAGCCGACGTACGCCTGGCCGTAGGTGGAGGCGGAGGCGTGCCACTGCCCCTTGCGGTGGACGCGGAGGTCGGCCCAACCCCAGTCGGCGGAGGGGCGGTAGGCGCCATCCCCCTCGTAGGTCGCCTGGATCCTCCAGGAGGCCGAGGCGTCCACGACGGGGACACCCAGTCCGGCGACGTCGGTGGCGGTCACGGCGTCGGCGCAGACCTCGCCAGAACCCGCGTCGCAGCTCCGGCTGACGGCGGCGTAGGCCAGCGTCGCACCCGTGTCGACGTTCCGGAAGGTGACGAAGCCGGTCGGCGGAGGCAGGCCGGGCTCCGTGCTCACGCTGGCGGAGAGCGTGACCGTGGCGCCGAGCCCCGCCCCGCCCGGGCCGACCTGCGTCGTCACCCAGGGCGCGGGTCTGGTCCCCCCACCCACGCGGCTCACGCGGAGTGGAGTCGTCACGGTGCTCGCGGAGTGCGATGCGGAGCCGAGGTAATTCAGGCGGACGACCAGGTCGGCCACGTCGACGCCGGCCGGGAGCGAGAGCCCGAGCGCGCCGACCTCCACCGTGATCCCGACGCAGGAGTGGCTGAGGGATTCGGGACCGGTCGCGCTGCACGGCACGGCGAGGCCCGCCGTCGCGAGGACCGCGCCGGTGGCCTCGTCGACGAGC
>JBAVCR010000410.1:0-2573 GCA_049586815.1 Anaeromyxobacteraceae bacterium | reverse complement strand
CTCTTCGCGCGCGGCCGCCCCCCGGTCCACCTCGACGCCCACGGCGACAAGGAGGCGGTCGACGTCACCGGTGCCGGCGACACGGTGGCGGCGACCTACACGGCCGCCATCGCCTCCGGCGCCGGGGCCGTCGAGGCCATGACGCTCGCCAACGTGGCCGCCGCGCTCGTGGTCCAGAAGCCCGGCACCGCCACCATCGACCGGGGCGAGATCCTCCGGGAGCTCGTCGACCGGTGACGGCCCCCCGCCTCCGCCTCGGCGACCTCGCCGCGCTGCGCGCCCGCACCCGGCGCGCCGGGAAGACCATCGCGCTGGCGAACGGCGTCTTCGACCTCTTCCACGTGGGGCACCTGCGCTACCTCGAGGGGGCGAAGGAGCTCGCCGACGTGCTCGTGGTGGCGGTGAACAGCGACGCCTCCACCCGCCGCAACAAGGGGCCGGGACGGCCGGTCGTGCCGGAGCGCGAGCGCGCCGAGATCCTGGAGGCGCTCCGCTGCGTCGACCACGTGGTCGTCTTCGGGTCGCGGACCGTCGTCCCCGTCATCCGCAGGCTCGAGCCCGACGTCCACGTGAAGGGCACCGACTACACCCCGGAGACCATCCCGGAGGCGGCCGAGGTGGCGCGCCACGGCGGACGGACCGCGGTGGCGGGCGACCCGAAGGACCACTCCACCTCCGACCTGCTCCGGAGGCTGGGTCCCCGGGGGAAGCGTTGAAGGTCTCGGGCTTCACCTTCGCCCGGAACGCGGTCCGCCTCCGCTACCCCCTCGCCGAGTCCATCCGATCCGTCCTGCCGCTCGTCGACGAGATGGTCGTCAACGTGGGGCGGTCCGACGACGGGACGCTCGAGCTCGTGCGCGGCATCGGCGACCCGCGCATCGTGATCGTGGAGTCGGTCTGGGACGAGACCTACCTGGCCCGCGGCCGCATCCTGGCCGAGCAGACCGACATCGCCCTCGACCGATGCACCGGCGACGTCTGCCTGTACGCGCAGGCCGACGAGGTGTTCCACGAGGACGACCACCCCGTCATCCGCGCCGCCCTGCAGGGGCTGGCCCGCGATCCGGAGGTCGAGGGGCTCCTCTTCGACTGGATCCACTTCTACGGGTCGTTCCACACCGTCGGCGTCTCCCGGCGCTGGTACCGCCAGGAGATCCGCGCCTTCCGGTCCGGCATCGGCGTGCGGTCCTGGAAGGACGCGCAGGGGTTCCGCATCTGGGCCCCCCCGCCGGGCTGGACGGGGGAGCGCCCGCGCTCGCTCAAGACCGGCGATCCGGCCCGCAAGCTCCGGGTGGCCCACTCCGGCGCGCGCGTCTTCCACTACGGGTGGGTGCGCCCGCCCGACGAGCAGACCGAGAAGCTGGCCGAGTTCGAGAGGCTCTACGAGGGGGACGAGGCGCGCCGGAAGAGGCTCGCGGCGGGGTTCTCCTACGACGTGGGCGAGAAGGTCCGCCGCTTCGATGGCACCCATCCGGCCACCATGGCGGCGCGGGTGGCCGCGGAGGACTGGGTCTTCGAGCCGCGCACGCGGGTGCTGCGCCCCGGCCACCTGCGGGAGGACCTTCTCGACCTCTTCGAGGCCGGCACCGGGATCCGCATCGGCGAGTACCGCAACTTCGAGCGCATCCGGTGAGGGTGCTCGAGCTCCTCTCCTCGCCGGTCTGGACCGGCCCGGCCGAGCCCATGGCCTCGGTGGCGCTCGCGCTCCGGCGGCGGGGGCACCACGTCGAGGTGGCCGTCGACGGGCGCCGGGAGGGCGATCTGCGGGAGCGGCTCGCCGCCCTGGGGCTCCCCCCGCGCGACGACCTCGCCCTCTCGACCAAGGGAGGCCCCCTCGACCTGGTCCGCGATCTCGCCACGCTGCGCAGGCTCTCCCGCGACCTGGACGTGGTCCACGCCAACTTCTCCCACGACCACGCGCTCGCCGTGGCCGCGGTCCCGCGCCGCCGGACCCGCGTGGTGCGGACGGTCCACTCCTCGCGGTCGCTCCAGGACCGCGGGCTCCAGGGGCTCGTGCACCGCCACACCGACGGCCTCCTCGCCGTCTGCGACGCCCACGCCGCCATCCTGCGCGACCGCTTCCGGATCGCCCCCGAGCGGGTCGGGGTGGCGCGCGGCGCCGTCGACTCGGACCGGTTCACCCCGGAGGGCCCGGACCTGCGCGCCGCGCTCGGCATTCCGCCCGGGGCGCCGGTGGCCGGGATCGTCTCCCGGGTGAAGCCCGACCGCCGTCACCCCGAGCTCGTCCGCGCCTTCCGCCGCGTCCTCGCGCGCCTTCCCGACGCGCGCCTCGTCGTGGTGGGGCGCGGGGAGGGGCTCGACGACCTGCGGGCGCTCGTCGAGCGCGAGGGGCTGCTCGGGCCGGTCGTGCTCGCCGGATACCGCACCGGCCCGGAGCTCGAGGCCGCCTACCGGACGTTCGACGCCAAGGTGCTCCTCGCCGAGGGCAACGACGGCACCTGCCGGGCGCTCCTCGAGGGCATGGCGAGCGGCCGCCCCGGGGTGGCCTGGGCCTTCGGGGCGCCGGCCGAGGCCATCGCGCACGGCGTGACGGGGCTCCTCGCCCCTCCCGA
>JBAVCR010000409.1:0-9655 GCA_049586815.1 Anaeromyxobacteraceae bacterium | reverse complement strand
GGTTGAAGGTGACCGTGATGGGATCGCCCAGGGGGACATCCGTCGCATTGTTCGCCGGAGTCGTGGAAACGACTCCGAAGGAGTCCGGAGAGGTGGTGGTGAAGCTCTCGATCGACCCCTTCGCCGTTCCCGTCGAGCTGGAAGCGGCAACGCGGTAGAAATAGGTCGTCGCGGAGCTCAATCCCGACAGGGTCGCCAGCACCGGCTGGGAACCGGTCCCGGCCCCCAGCGCCTGGAGCGATGTGGTGTCGAAGGTGGCGAGGCCCGGGCTGGTCCCCCACTCGAACCATGCGTCGGTCGCCAGGCCGTTCGCGTTCACGCTCCCGTTGAGCGTCGCACCGGTCGTCCCGACCCCCGTCGTCGTGAGCGTCGTCACCGTCGGCGCCGCGCCGGGGCTCGTGGAAGCCCCACACGACGACAGCAGGGGCATCAGAAGCAACGAGAGCAAAGGGAAAGCAGCGACCCTTCTCAGGGCTCGTCCTGATCTCATGGTTCCTCCTGGCTCGTAGGTCGAGGGACCGGGTCCGGGACATCCCCGGATTCGTCCATTCCACCGCTGCGTTCCGATGCGGGGCCGCCCTGACGTGGGCGGCCCCCCGCCATGCCCCTAGTAGGCGATCTCGGGCAACCGCCAGTTGTGCACGTACCAGATGGTCTTGCGCGCGTCCTCGGCGGCCTGCGTGAACCAGTTCGCACCGCCGCAACCATTGGCGAAGTTGGACTGGTAGACCGGGTTGTTCGTCGCATCGTCACAGGCGAAGGGCAGCGGCGAGCCACCCCGGCACACGGTGACCGCGGCGCCTGGCCTCAGGGCGACCCCGGGCGGCGACGTGCCGAACACGCTCACGCTCTGGGGCTCGAAGAGCACGCCACCCGTCGACGTCGTGAAGACGGACTTCGTGAGAAGGGATACGGTGTTGTCAGCGTGGTTCGGGTTGCCCGCATCGACACCCTTCGTGTACTTGAACCAGTCCCCCCCGGGCACCTTGAAGTCGAAGTAGTCGATGAGCAAGGTCTTCACCTTCTTCGACGTGGTGTAGGTCCACTTGTTGACCCCGACGTAGTTGTTGAGGTTGATGACCTCGTCGAGGGTCACCGGGCTGGACTTGTCCGCTCCGCCCGCGAGGAACACGGCCGCCGAGAGCATGTCGGCCTTCCCGATGGGGTTGGGAAGGGTCCCGGCGCACACCAGGTGGCCAAGCCCGGGGTCATTGGGGTCGCTGGGGTTGGCCTTCGCCGCACGGAGGTTGGCTTTCGCCGACTCGCTCAGCTCGATCGTCACCGTGATGCGCACGCCCTCCTCGCCGACCTTCTCTTCCGTGACCGGTCCGAAGCACCCGTTCGTCATCACCGCCCGGTACAGCCCCAGGTTCTCGAGCGGCGCGTCGATCGTCTTCCAGGCATACGTGTAGGTGGGAGGGTTCGTGGCGGGGACCTTCTCGGTGGCCAGGCAGAGCGTGACCCTCCCCGCCGGGTCCAGCTTGATGGCGCGACCATCGCTGCCACTGGCGTTCGTGCATCGATCGACGTTGCCGGCGGCCGGGTTCCTCGAGGCTGCTGGAAGTGCGAGGTTGATGGACTTGAGGGCCTCTCCGTACGACTTGTCGATGACGGTGGCGGGGGCCCGGGAGACGCTCTCCCTGCCGAACTTCACCTCCTGCAGGAGGAGCGTGTAGTCGACGGGCTCCGGCATGGACTGCACGGACTGCACGGCGCACGCGTCCTCGAGCTCGGCGTTGAAGTCCCCCTTGTCGTAATTGAGGGGAAGCATCGAGCAGTCGGCGGCGAGCGGCTGCTGGCATACGTACGTCACGCCCAGGATCGTCTTGGCCCTCGTCACCGGCTCCCCGTTGCCGTCGCGCTCGATGACGTACAGGTCGCCGTACAGTGCGCCCGCCGCCTGTGCGGTGCCTCCACCCGATCCGCCGCCGCCCTGGCCTACGGATTCGGGCGACATGGGCAGCGCGGCTGGCGCGTCAGGTTCCGGCAGCGCCGAACATCCGGCCGTCATGCTGGTGCAGGCAATCGCAACCACGATCGCCAGTGTCACTCTCCGTGTGATGGTCCTCATCCCCGGTCTCCCCTCCGGCAGGTTCCCTGCCGCTGGAACGTGTGCATCGCTCCTCGAGTGAACTCCCCCGGTGACAGGCTTCACCGTTCGTGATGGGAAAACCATCCCGTGGACGCCATTTCTCTTGGGGTGGCCTCCTGGTGTGAACCATGCGGGGCCGTGTGGACCCGAGCGGTCCAGGAGAACGTCCGGCGTACGCCACGAGCCGGACACGCGAACCCACCACGACACCGCCTGGGGGCCCGCGGAGCCGCGGAAACGGCGGGCCATGGCTTCCTAGGTCGATCGGGTGCGTCATCATGCCGCACCGTCCGAGGAGAGCCCGTCCGTCACCGGGGGTGTTTCCCGATGCGGCGCCTGCCGGACGCTCGCGTCGTCGTCGGCGACGAGGACCGTCTCGTCGCCGGAACGGAACGGCGAATGCGCGGGAGCAGGATCGTCCTCCCTTGCTTCCACCCTCGGGAAGCAGATCTCGAAGGTCGTCCCCTTCGCCGGGGTCGCGCGCACGCCGATGAAGCCTCCACTCTGCCTGACGATCCCGTGGACCGACGCGAGGCCGAGGCCCGTCCCCTGGCCGGACTCCCTGTTGGTGAAGAAGGGCTCGAAGAGGCAGGCCACCCGGGCGAAGGCGCGGAGCGCCAGGCATCGATCGCGCGACCCCTCGAGGGCGGCTTGGGCCCGGCGCAGCTCTCCTCGTTCTGCATCTCCGGCCCGGCCGGACGTGCCGCAGCGTTCCCCTGTGTCAACGCTTGCCTGCGCCTCTCCTCGCCGGCTTCTCCGCCCCCCCGGCGCCTCAGCGACCGACGGCCGCCTCGGGCAACTCCAGCCGGAAGGTCGCCCCCCTGCCGGGCTCGCTCTCCACCGTCAGGGTTCCCGCACTCGCGAGGGCGATGGCGTGGCAGATCGAGAGCCCGAGCCCCATTCCCTGCCCCACCTCCCGGGTGGTGAAGAACGGGTCGAAGGCCCGGCCCTGCTCCGCAGGGGTCATTCCCACGCCATCGTCGACCACCTCGACCCGGACGAGTCCGTTGCCGACTCGGGCCACCCGCACCCGGACCGTGCCGACGCGCCCCGGCGGGATCGCCTGCATGGCGTTCGTGAGGAGGTTCGACACGAGCAACTGGAGCTGCTCGGCGGGGCCGTTCACGTGGACGTCCGGCGACGCCTCGATCTCGAGGGTCGCGCGCCCCGCGAGCCCCGACGGTATCCAGCGGACCGCGGCCTCCACGACCGCCGCCAGCCGCACCGGGCCTGCGCCGGGCTCCGGCCGCCCGAACCGGAGCAGCTTCCTGATGATGGCCGCGATCCGGTCCGCGCCCGATCGGGCATCGGAGAGGCACTCGACCATCTCGTGCAGGCCCATGACTCGCGCGTCCCCGAGCGCGACGTCGATGCTCGACATCGTGGCGGCGAGCGGGTTGTTGATCTCGTGGGCGATGCCACCGAGGAGCGTCCCCATCGCGGCCAGGCGGGACGTCACCGCGAGCTGTGCCTCGAGCCGGTTCCGGTCGGTCACGTCCCGGAAGGACCAGAGGCGCCCGTGGGGGCCGTCGAACCGGAAGGGGCTGCTGTAGCGCTCGAAGCACCGCCCGTCCGCCAGCGGGACGGAATCGAAGCTCGACTCGGCGGAGTCGTACAGCCTTCGGACCTCCCGGAGGAACGCCTCCCGATCGGCCAGCTGGTCCAGCACGAACCCGAGCAGCGTGTCGTCGTCCCCGGAAGCCGCGACCGCCGGGGGGATGCGCCAGAGCTCCAGGAACCTCCGGTTGGCCCGGAGGACCTTGCCGGAGCTGCCCACGACGAGGATGCCGTCCGCGGTGCCGTTCAGGATGGCGGTGAGGAGCGACTCCCGGAGCCGCAGTTCCTCGTCGGCCCGGACCCACTCGGAGACGTCCTTGATGGCCACGCGAATCTCGGGGGGGCCCTCTCCTCTTCGGCGGGACTCGAGGACGAGGCCCGCGTGCAGGGTCGAGCCGTCGGCGCACCGGAGCTCGAGCGTGCAGTCGCCTCGTCCGCCAGGCCGCCCCAGGCCACGGACGACCTGCGTGAAGCGATCGACGTCGCCGGCGCCCACGTGGGCCGAGAGCGCTCGACCTCGAAGCTTGCCCCGGTCGACGCCCAGGAGAGATGCCGTGGCCAGGTTGGCCTCGAGGATGACCCCTTCGACCGACAGCGTGACGTACCCGACGGGCGCGAAGTCGTAGAGGTCGAGGTAGCGGTCCCTCACCGTCTCCAGCTCGAGGTGGGCCGCGCGGAGCTCCTCGTTCTGCATCTCGAGCTCGATCTGGTGGACCTGGAGCTCGTGGACGGCGTCTGCCGCCGGAGGAGTGGAGGCCGCCGCGGGAGGGGAGCGGGCGAACCTGGCCTCGGCCTCCGCGCGGAGGGACCTGCGATCGGTCGTTCCCGGCTTCTTCGCCATGAGCGCTCCGGGTGGAACGGCCGTCAGACCGCGACGGGCAACTCCACGCAGAAGGTCGACCCCTTGCCCGGCGCACTCTTCACCGTGATCGTGCCCCGGTGGTCGGTGACGATGGCGTGGCAGATCGAGAGTCCGATCCCCGTCCCCCTGTCCTCTCCAGCCGGCCGCGTCGTGAAGAAGGGATCGAACACCCGGTCCAGCAGGGCGGCATCCATTCCCCTTCCCCGGTCGACGACCTCGATCCGCGCCATGCCCGGGGTCCCGGGTCCGACGCGGATCACGACGGGGCCTGGCCCCTGTGGCAGGTAGGCCCTGGCCGCGTTCGATACCAGGTTCACGACCACCTGCTGGAGCTGGCCTGGACAGCCCAGCACGTCGAGGCTGCCGCGGTCCTCGAACTCGACGTTCGCCGCCAGGCCCGGGAGGCGGGGCAGCCATCGCATGGCCTGACCGACGACCTCTGCCAGGGCGACCCTCGCCTTGCTCGGACTCGGGCTCGCGAAGCTGGCAAGATCCTTCACGATCCGGGCGATCCGCTGCCCGCTGGCCTCGGCTTCCACCAGCGCCTCGACGGCGTCGTCGAGGAGCCTCTTCTCCGCAACCCGATCGGGCGGGGACCCGTCCTGCAGAAGCTGCTGGAGCTCGCGGATCACCTCGAGGGCCACGCCCTGGTCGGCGATCTCCGCGGCGAGTGGATTGTTGATCTCATGGGCCACCCCCGCCACGAGAGTGCCCATGGCCGCGAGACGCGCCGCCGTCGAGAGCTTGGCCTGCAGCGCATTTCGCTCCTTCTCGGCCTGCCGTCTCTCGGTCACGTCCACGAAGGTCGTGAGGACCGCATACACCTTCCCCTCCGGGTTCCGGAGTGGTTCCGAGCTCACGCTGATCGACGTGACAACGCCATTGGGACGCCGGATCCCCATGATCACGTCCACCTGCGCCTCGCCGGTTCGCAGGGCGACGATGGCCGGATGCTCCTCCCCGGGGAACGGGCTGCCGTCCTCGTGGACGGCCTGCCACCGCGGGTCGACCGACCTTCGACCGCAGATCTCGTCGGCCGTCAGTCCGAGCAGGCGCTCGGCCGCCGGGTTGCACGCCTGGATGGTGCCGTCCGCACCCTGGAGCACGAGCCCCTCGAGCATGCTCATGACGAGCGTCCGATACCGCGCCTCGCTCTCGCGGAGCGCCTGCTCGGCCGTCCGCTCCTCGGTGACGTCGAGAAACGTGACCAGCAGGTCCTTCCCGAGCGGGACGGCCGCCGCTTCCATGGTCCGGACCTCGCCACCCTTGCAGGTCACCCGCAGTTCCATGGGCGGGACGTCCCCGCCCTTCGCGACGGCCCTGTCCACCGCCGCGTTCCAGGCGGTCAGGACGTCCCGCCGGTAGGTCGGGTCGGGGCAGGCGCGCTCGAAGAAGGCCTGGGCAGTCGGGATGTCCTCCCGGGTATAGCCGAGCACGCTCGTCAGCCGGTCGTTGACGGTGACGATCTCCTCTCGCTCCGCGCCGAAGAGGAGCGGCACCGGCAGGTGCTGCACCACCCTGCGGAAGTGCGACTCGCTCCGGCGCAGCGCATCCCCGAGCAGCTTGTACTCGGTGACGTCGGTGGCCGTCCCGGCCACCCGAAGCGCCCTTCCCGCCCCGTCGCGTCGCACGACCCGGCCCCGGGCGCGAATCCACTTCCAGGAGTCGGGGCCGGTCCTCCAGCGGAAGTCGCAATCCGATCGCTCCCGTCGGCCCTCGAGCAGGTCGCCAGCCGTCGAGGCGGCGAGCGCGAGGTCGTCCGGGTGCACGCTCCCGAACCAGCTGGGGTCGTGCCGCAGTTCCGACTCGAGAACCCCCTCCGGGAGCCCGAAGATCTCCCGCAACCGCCCGCTGACGATGACCTTCCCGCCGTCGACCGTCCAGTCCCAGTAGCCGTCGTGGCTTCCGTCCAGGACGAGGGTCAGCCGCTCCCGGTTCCTGCGGATCTCGTCCGCGTCGGCGGCCTGCCGCGACACGTCGGTGAGCGCGATCCGGACCACCGGACTCCCGCCACCGGCCTCGTGCCGGTCGACGACCAGCTGACCCTGGAACACGCTGCCGTCGGCTTTCCGGACCGACCGGGTCGTGGCGCCCTGCCGTGCCGGAGCGGCGAGAACCCGCTCCCAGCTCCCCCCTCCGTCGTCCGGCACGAAGGCGCCGAGCGGCCGCCCGAGGAGCGTCGCCCGATCGACCCCGAGGAGCGCCGCGCCCGTCAGGTTCGCCCCCAGGATCGTGCCCGCGGGCGACAGCGTGAAGTAGCCCACCGGGGCGAAGTCGAAGAGATCGACGTAGCGATCCCGGGCGTCCTCCAGGGCCCTCTGCGTCGCCCTGAGCTCCTCGTTCTGCATCTCGAGCTCGATCTGGTGGACCTGGAGCTCGTGGATGAGGTCGGACGTGGGGCGGGGGACGGCTTTCCCCACCGGCCCACCGACGAGCCTCTCCGCCGCCTCGGAGCGAAGCGATCGGGCCGGCTTTCTGGTTGGCTTGCGGGGCAGCTACCCTCCCGGGACCTTTCATCCATCTTCTCCCGTTCGGGGCTCTCCAGGGGTGGACATTAGGGGGACAAGGGCTTGCGCTCGATGGCGAGCAGGAGCTGAGCCTCACCGCCCGACCAGCCCGGGATCCGGCGGGCGTTGAGCAGCAGGCGCAGGCTGCCAACGCCCTTGAATTCGCCGTCCACGGCGAAATCGTCGAAGGCCTGCCCCTCGGCGTTCACGGCCTCGAGCCGCTCCCGGAGCCCGGGGATGTCCCACTGCCGATCGCACGCCTCGAGGAAGGGCCTCCCCAGGGTGGCGTCCGGCTGGACCCGAAAGGTGTCGTAGAAGGCGCGGCTCGCCGACACGATCCGGAGGCTTCCGCCCAGGACCACGAGTGGCTCGCGCACGGCGTCCACGATGGCCTGGGCGGCCCGCCTGGCCTCCTGCAACGCCCGGTCGGCCGCGACGCGGGCGGAGATGTCGGTGAAGTTCATGACCACGCCGTCGATGACGTTGTCGAGGGTCCGGTAGGGCTGGATGCGGACCAGGAAGGACACGCCCCCGGACGATCCGACCTCCTTCTCCCAGGGAACGAGGGTGTCGAGAACCGTTCGCGCACCGGCGACGAGGACGTCGCCGTCGGCCTCGGACTTGATGTCGGCGAGCGGGCGCCCCACGTCGGTCGGGACCAGGCGGAAGACCCGGGTCGCGTCCCGGGTGAAGCGACGGACGGCCAGCTTCCGGTCGAGGAACACGACCCCACCGGACACGTTGTCGAGCAGGTTGCGCATGTCGTTCTGCATCCCGGCCAGCTGATCGATCTTGGCCTGCAGCTCCGCGTTCACGGTCACGAGCTCCTCGTTGACCGATTGCAGCTCCTCCTTCGAGGTCTCGAGCTCCTCGTTCGTGGACTGGAGCTCCTCGTTCGTGGACTGGAGCTCCTCGTTCATGGACTTGAGCTCCTCCGTGGACGCCTGCTGCTCCTCGACGGTGGTCCGGAGGAGCTCCTTCGCGTAGGCGAGGGCGGCCTCCAGCTCCCGGGACTTGCGACCCTCGCGAGGGGCCTTCGGCCCCGTCCCGGGGCCCGCCCGCCGGGAGGGCTCCCGTGCCCTCTCCTGGAAGCTCACCAGGAGGAGCCCGTCCTCCCCCTCCTGCCGCCCGAGGGGACGAACCGTGAGCTGGACCGGATGGATGGCGCCCTCGACCCTCGCGGGGACCTCCCGGCTCACCGAGCGCGGCCCGTTCCGGGTCCTGCCGTGGAACAGCGCCCTGAGCTCCATCTCCAGGGCGCCGCGCGCCATGTCGATGACGTTCAAGGTGGCCTTCCCCGGCGCCGGGCGCAGGAACCTGCCCGTGTCGCCGTGGACGTACAGGATGTTTCCCGCCATGTCGGTCACCACCGAGGCCGGCGCGAAGGCCTGCAGGAGCGACCTCGTGGTCATCTCGGCGACGTTGAACTCCCTGGCCTTCCGCGGAGCCCCTCCGGGCTGCGCCGGCTCGGGGACGTCGGCCCAGTTGCGCCCGCCCCCCGTGGCGACGCGGCCCGTCGCCGATGGCACGACCTCGAAGATCTTCCACTTCCGGTTGAGCGGCTTGAAGAGATCGGTGGGGTGGCCCAGGCTTTCGGACGGCGAAAGGAAGAGCGCACCTCCGGGTCGGAGCGAGTAGTGGAAGGTGGCGATGAGCCGGTCCTGGAGCTCGGGCTCCAGGTAGATCATGACGTTCCGGCAGGTGAGGAGATCCAGCCGGGTGAAGGGGGGATCCTTGATGACGTCCTGGACGGCGAACACCACCATCTCCCGGATCTCCTTCTTCACCCTGTATCCGGCCTCCTCCTTGACGAAGAACCGGCGAAGCCGGTCCGGAGTCACGTCCTGGACGATGTTGGGCGAGTAGACGCCGGCGCGGGCGAAGACGATGGCGTCCTCGTCGAGGTCGGTCGCGTAGATCTGGACCTTGAAGTCGACGTGGGCCTCGTCCATCGCCTCCCGCAGCAGGATGGCGACGGAAAAGGCCTCCTCTCCGGAGGCGCAGCCCGCCACCCAGGCCCGGAAGACCCATCCCTGCGGCTTGCCCGCAATGATCCGCGGAATGACCTCCTTCCGGAGGACCTCGAAGGCCTCCGGGTCGCGAAAGAAGCTCGTCACGTTGATCAGCAGCTCCTTGAAGAGGAACTGGACCTCCGCAGGATGCTCCTTGAGGTATCGGGCGTAGACCTCGGGTGTCTCGATGTCGTGCTGCGACATCCGGCGCTCGATGCGTCGAACGACGGTGCTCTTCTTGTATTGCGAGAAGTCGTGGCCGGTGCGGGAGCGCAGCGCGGCGAGGATCAGGGGCAACCCCCGGGAGATGGCCGGAGCAGAGGGCGAGCCGGCGCGGACGCCCACGCTCCGGGCGAGCGATCGAATCGCCTCGGGCATCCTCTCGACCGGGAGGACGTGGGCGGCGTAGCCCGCGCGGATGGCGGCGGACGGCATGCCGTCGTACTTCGCCGTCGCCGGATCCTGCGCGATGGTGATGCCTCCGGTGCCCTGGATGGCCCTCATAGCGCTACCCCATTGCGTTGAGCCGTGATGTTTGATCTAACGTGCTCGGAGGTGGTCATGCCCGAGCCGTTGTCGGTGGATCTGCGGGAACGAATCGTCAAGGCGCGCACGCAGGGTGGCC
>JBAVCR010000408.1:0-1793 GCA_049586815.1 Anaeromyxobacteraceae bacterium | reverse complement strand
GTCGCAGGGGGAGCGGACCGTCCGGGCGCTCGCCGAGGCCGACTGGCGCGAGGCGTCGAAGCTCGACCCGGGCGACGTGGCGACGCGCATCGTCCTCACCGAGCTCGCCCTGCAGGGCGGCCGCCTGGACGACGCCGAGGCGCTCCTCGCAGGCATGCCCGAGAAGGCCGCGCCGCGGGCGCGAGCGCGGCTCGCCCGGGCCAGGCTGCTCCTCGCCCGCAGCTTCCCCGAGGAGGCGGAGAGCCTGGTCCTCGAGGCCTCCCGCTCCGGGAGCTGCGCCGCGTCGGGCATGCTCCTCGAGCTCGTCTCGCGCCGCGACGCCGTGGCCCTGGAGGACGAGGCGGTTGCCGCGCTGGCCCGCTGCCCGGGAGGTCCGGAGCGGCAGGCCGAGCACCGGCGAAGCCGGGGTGACCTCGCCGGGGCGGCCGCCGCCTGGAAGGCCATCTCCCGCGCGGCGCCGGCCCGCATCGACTCCCGCCTCTCGCTCGCGCGGGTGATGGTCGCACAGGGCGACCCCGCGGGGGCCGCCGCCGAGGTGGAGGACCTGCTGCGCACCTGGCCCGCCGAGCCGGGCCTCGAGCGCCGCCTGGGAGAGCTGCTCGAGCTCGCCGGACAGCCGGCCGCCGCCCGCGCCGCCCGGGAGCGGGCCCTCGCCCTCGACGGGTCCGAGCAGGGGCTGCGCCGGGCGCTCGCGCTCGAGGACGGGCGGGAGGTGCTCCAGGACCTCGCCGTCGACGGCCCCGCCACCATCCGCGCCTACGAGGCGGCCCAGGTCCCGGTCACCACGCCGGCGTCGCTCGTCCTCGACGCCGCCGCGGTCGAGGCCTGGGCCGACGGCTCCACCACCGAGCGGACCCACCAGGTGATCCACGTCCACGACGCGCGCGGCGTGGAGAAGTGGGGCGAGGTGGAGATCCCGCCCGGCGCCACCGTCCTCAAGATCGAGACCCGCAAGAAGGACGGGCGGGTCCTCGAGCCGGAGATCCACGGTGGCGACAAGCGCACCATCTCCGCGGCCGGGCTCGCGCCCGGCGACTACCTCGAGCTCGAGTGGATGCGCTCCCGCCCCACCCGCGGGCCCTCGCAGCCCGGCTGGATCTCCGACCCGTTCTTCTTCCGCGGCGAGGAGCTGCCCTTCTTCCTCTCCACGTACACGGTGGCGGCGCCGGCGGGCGCGCTGCAGCTCGACGTCCGCAACATGCCGACCCCTCCCATCGAGCGGAAGGGCGGGCGCGACGTGATGCGCGCCCTTGCCCACGAGGTGCCCGCGCTCGTGCCCGAGCCGGGCGCGCCGGGGATCTCGGAGTACGTGCCGATGGTGATGGCCGGGTCGGGGGAGGGGATCTACGGGGCGGCGCTCGCCGCGGCCGACTCGTTCCTCGAGCGCATCCGCCCGAGCCGCGAGATCGACGCGCTGGCGCGGTCGCTCCGCTACCCGGTCGGCGCCGGGCCGCGGAGCGGCGAGGCGCTCGTCCGGGCCGCCCACGAGGCGGTGATGGAGCGGGTGACCGGTGGCGGCCCGTTCACCGACCAGGCGAGCCACGTCCTCTCCCGCGGGCGCGGCAACCGGACGCTCGTGCTCGTGGCCCTCCTCGACGCGCTCGGCATCCCGGCGCGCTTCGCGCTCGTCCGCCCCTTCTACGGCGACCCGCAGACCTGGCGCTTCCCGCGGCTCGACCTCTACGCCGTGCCGGTGGTGCGCGCCGAGGTGGACGGGAAGGTCCACTGGATCGACCCGTCGGCCCGCTGGGCCCCCTTCGGCGCCTTGCCCCCCGGGGCCCGCGACGCCGAGG
>JBAVCR010000407.1:0-1740 GCA_049586815.1 Anaeromyxobacteraceae bacterium | reverse complement strand
GCCGAGGCCCGCAACGCCCGCTACCGGGTGGAGAAGCCGGTGCGCGACGCCATCGCCGCGACCGAGGCACGCATCGCCGAGCTGGAGCGGGCCGAGCGGGAGGCCACCACCGCGCTCGCCGACCCGGCCATCTACGAGGACTTCGCCCGCGCCCGCGTCCACGTGGAGACCCAGAAGAAGGCGCAGGCCGAGCTCGCCACCCTCTACGCCGAGTGGGAGAGGCTGCACGGCGAGCTGGAGGCCCCCCCGTGATACGGTCGGCCATGAGCTTCGCCTCCCTGGGGATCCACCCCGCGCTCCGGCGCACCCTCGACGCCCGCGGCTACGCGGAGCCCACCCCCGTCCAGCGCGAGGTGCTCGAGCCGGCGCTGCGCGGCCGCGACCTGCTCGTCTCCTCCCGCACCGGCTCGGGCAAGACGGTGGCCTTCGGCCTCCTGCTCGCCGACACGCTGCTCGGCGAGGACCCGGCCTTCGGCGAGGCGGCGGCGCCGCTCGCGCTCGTCATCGCCCCCACCCGGGAGCTCGCGGTGCAGGTGCAGCGGGAGCTCTCCTGGCTGCTCGGCGACGCCGGCGGCCGCGTCCTCCACACCGTCGGCGGCATGGACCCGCGCCGCGAGGCCCGGGCGCTCGCCGCCGGGTGCCACGTGGTGGTGGGCACTCCGGGACGGCTCCGCGACCACATCGACCGCAACAACCTCGACCTCTCCCAGGTGGCCGCCCTCGTCCTCGACGAGGCCGACGAGATGCTCGACATGGGCTTCCGGGAGGAGCTCGAGGCCATCCTCTCCGCGGCTCCCGCCGAGCGGCGCACCGTCCTCTTCTCCGCCACGCTGCCGCGCCCCATCCTGGAGCTCGCGAAGCGCTACACCCGCGACGCCGCGCGCGTCGCCGCCACGCCGCCCGGCGAGGCCCACGCCGACATCGCGCTCCACGCCCACGTGGTGGCGGAGCGGGAGCGGGAGCACGCCCTCGTGAACGTGCTGCGCGCGCAGGACCCGGCCCGGGCGCTCGTCTTCTGCGCCACGCGCGAGGGGGCCCACCACACCGCCTCGAGCCTCTCCGAGCGCGGCTTCCCCGCCGTGGGCATCGCCGGCGACCTCACCCAGGGAGAGCGCACCCGGTCGCTGAAGCTCCTCCGGGACGGCCGGGCCCGTGTGCTCGTCGCCACCGACGTCGCGGCGCGCGGCCTCGACCTGCCCGGCATCGAGCTCGTGCTCCACGCCGACATCCCGCGCGACCCGCAGGCCCTGCAGCACCGGAGCGGCCGCACCGGCCGGGCCGGGAAGAAGGGGCGCGCCGTCTTCCTCGCCTCGCCCGCCGAGCGCTTCCGGCTGGAGCGGCTCTTCAAGGCGGCCGGCGCGAAGGCCGAGTGGCTGCCCGTTCCCACCGCCGAGGAGATCCGGGCGCGGGACGAGGAGCGGCTCGCCGTCGACGTGGCCACCCTTGCCGGGGAGGCCTCGGAAGAGGAGCTCTCCGCGGCGCGGCGGCTGCTCGAGTCGCGGGCGCCGCTCTCGGTGGCGGCGGCGCTCGTCCGGCGCGAGCGGGCAAGGCTGCCGTCCGCCGAGGAGCTCCCCGAGACCGCCCGCGCCGTCCGCGAGGTTCCCCGTGCGCCGGCCGCGCCGAAGGGCAAGCGCCGGGTCGTGGGCGAGTGGATCTGGTTCCGCATCTCGCTCGGGCGGGAGCGCAAGGCCGATCCCAAGTGGTTGCTCCCGCTCTTCTGCCGCCGCGGCGGCGTGACGC
>JBAVCR010000406.1:0-5920 GCA_049586815.1 Anaeromyxobacteraceae bacterium | reverse complement strand
CCCGAGGCCCGCGCGAGCGCGACGGCCCGGCGGGCCACCTCCCCGGGGTCGAGGTCGGGGGCCGCCTGGTCGAGCCGGGCCAGGTTGAACGTGCAGGTGAGGACGACGGCAGCGCCTGCCGCGACGTGGCCGCGGTGCGTCGCCTCCACCTCCCAGGGACGCTCGATCACCCAGTGCTCGGGCAGGCATCCGGGCTCGAGCCCCCGGGAGAGGAGCGCGGTCCCCATGCCCCCGTCGAGGAGCGTCACCCGGCCGTCGCGTGCGCCGATCACGGGAGCTCGACGGCCTCGAGGTGGGATGGGACGTGGACCTTCCACCCCCGGGCCTCGATGCGGTCGGCATGCGCGGCGAGCGCCTTCGACTCGCCGTGGATGCAGAAGGTCCTGCGGGGAGGGCGCGCGAGCCCGTCGAGCCAGCGGGCGACCTCCCCGCGATCGCCGTGCGCCGAGAAGCCGGGCAGGGAGATCACCCGGGCCCGGACCGCGACGTCCTTCCCGTGCATGCGGACCGTGTCCGCGCCTCCGGCCAGGCTCGCCCCGCGGGTTCCGGCCGCCTGGAACCCGACGAGGAGGATGGTCGTGGAGGGATCCGGGAGCCGACGCTCCAGGTGGTGGAGGACGCGCCCGCCCGTGGCCATCCCGGATGCGGAGACGATGATGCACGGTCCGTGGACCCGGTTGAGGGCCTTCGACTCCTCGGTGCTGCGGGTGAAGACGAGGCGGCGGGGACGGAGCGGCTCGATCCCCCGGTCGAGCAGCGCGTCCATCTCGCCGTCGTGGTCCTCGCGGTGGGACCGGTAGACCGGGGTGACGTCCGTGGCCATGGGGGAGTCGACGTAGGTCGGGAGCACGGGGATGCGCCCCGCCTGCTCGAGCTCGCGGAGGAGGTAGAGGACCTCCTGGGTCCGGCCCACGGCGAAGGCCGGGATCAGGATGGCGCCGCCCCGGGCCACCGCCGCCAGCACCTCGCGCTCGAGCTCGGCGCCCGCCGACTCCGGGGGGTGGTCGCGGTCCCCGTAGGTCGACTCGACGAACAGGTAGTCGGCTTCGGGCGGCGGCTCGGGATCCGGGAGGATGGGGGCTCCGTAGCGCCCCAGGTCGCCGGAGAAGAGGAGCCGCACGGGCTCTCCCGCGCCATCCGCCACGGTGAGCAGCACCGACGCGCTCCCCAGGATGTGCCCGGCCCGCGAGAAGGAGAGGGTGAAGCCAGGCACGATCTCCCGGGGCTTCCCGTAACGCAGCGTCCGCAGGCGGGTGAGGGCCTGCGCGGCGTCGGCCGACCCGTAGAGGGGCAGCGCGGCGGGTGCGTGGCGCGAGTAGCCCTTCTCGTTCGCGAACCGGGCCTCCTCCTCCTGCAGCCGGGCCGAGTCGGGGAGGAGGATGGCGGCGAGGTCGGCGGTGGCCGGGGTGCAGAAGACCTCGCCCCGGAAGCCGGACCGGACGAGGAGCGGGAGGGCCCCGGTGTGGTCGATGTGGGCGTGCGTCAGGACGACGGCGTCGATCCCGGACGGTGGAACCGGGAAGGGCGCCCAGTTGCGGAGCCGGTACTCCTTCAGGCCCTGGAAGAGGCCGGCGTCGACGAGGACCCGCCTCCCGGCGGCCTCGACGAGGAAGCGCGACCCGGTCACCGTTCCGGCCGCGCCGAGGAAGCGGATGGACGCCATGGCCCCCCGATTCTACAATGCCGGCCGGCTTGCCGGCGAAGCCGGCGGAGGATTCATGCGGCGCAAGATCCGGGTGGTCGGCGCGATGATCGAGAAGGACGGTCGCTACCTCATCACCCAGCGCCCGCCCACGGCGTCGCTGCCGCTCCTCTGGGAGTTCCCGGGTGGCCGGGTCGAGCCGGGCGAGACCGACGAGGCGGCGCTCGCCCGGGAGCTCGAGGAGGAGATGGACATCTCCGTCCGGGTGGGCGAGAGGGTGATCCACGTCGAGCACTCCTACGCGAGCTACGACATCGACTTCTGCGTGTACCGGTGCGAGATCCGCGCCGGAGCGGTCCAGAACGCCCGGGTCCACGACCACCGCTGGGTGCGGCCCGAGGACCTCGACCAGTACGAGTTCCCCGCCGCCGACGAGAAGACGGTCGCGAAGCTGCTCGGTCTCTAGCACCACCGGGGCAGCGCCCCGATTTCGAATTGACACGGCCTCTCGCGACCTTACGTTGCGTCCCGGGAGGAAATCCGTGACCGAGAGACGCACGCCGGGGTTCGGCGAGCTCGAAGAGACCGTGAGGGTTCAGGCGGAGCGCATCGACGAGCTCCTGCGGGGCTACGCCTCGCTCGTGGAGGACGGCAAGGCCTTCCGGCAGCGGACGGAGCGGGAGAAGGAGCGGGTGCTCGAGGCGGAGAAGGCCCGGCTCGCCCAGGTGCTCCTCGAGACCCACGACGGGCTGTCCCGCGCGCTCCAGGCGTCGCAAGGGGGGCCCGGGGCGGAGACGCCCCTGCTCCGCGACCTGCGCGAGGGGGTCCGGCTGACCCTCTCCACCATCGAGAAGCGCATCACCGAGCTCGGCGCCTCCCGCATCGACGTCGTGGGCGCCCCGTACGATGCCCGCACCGCCGAGGCGGTCGACCTGGTGCCGGTGGACGATCCGGCGCAGGACGGAGCCGTGGTCGAGGAGCTGACCCCGGGCTGGCGCATCGGGGATCGCGTCCTTCGCGCCGCCCGGGTCCGGGTGGGCAAGCACGTCCGCAACTAGGCGCCCGGCGCCGGCCGGGGAATAAGGCCCGCGTCAACCGGCGTTTCTTCCTTGTTTTCCAGAAACCCGACGACCGAGAGAGGTTCCATGAGACGCATCCTGACGCTTTCCCTCGTGACCGCAGCCGCATTCGCCATCACGCTCGCCTGCACGCGCGAGGGGCGGGCCGATGCCGGCGCCGCCACCGCGAGCGCGGCGGCCGAGCACCTGTGGCGGGAGCTTCCCGCCGCCACCCCCGCGGCGACGGTTCCGGGCGCGACCCTCGCCCCGCTCGTCAAGCAGCTGAAGCCGGCGGTCGTGAACATCGCCACGACCACCGTCACGAAGAACCACCCGCGCGTCCCCGGCTTCCAGCGCGGACCGCAGGGAGGCCCCCAGGGCGGACCGAACGGCCCGATGGACGAGTTCTTCGAGCGCTTCTACGGCCAGCCGCGCGAGATGCCCGACTTCCGCTCCAACAGCCTCGGCTCGGGCTTCCTCATCAACAAGGACGGCTACGTCCTCACGAACAACCACGTGGTCGGCGACGCCACCGAGATCAAGGTGAAGCTCTCCGACGGCCGGGAGTTCAGCGCCAAGGTCGTCGGCAAGGACCCGCCCACCGACGTCGCCCTCATCCGGCTCGAGAAGGCCCCGCACGACCTGCCCACCGTCGCCCTCGGCGACTCCGACGCCCTCGAGCAGGGCGACTTCGTGCTCGCCCTCGGAAACCCGTTCGGCCTCTCCGGGTCGGCGAGCTTCGGCATGGTCTCGGCGAAGGCGCGCACCCTGCAGAACGGCCCGTTCGACGACTTCATCCAGACCGACGCCGCGATCAATCCCGGAAACTCGGGCGGCCCGCTCTTCAACATGAAGGGCGAGGTGGTGGGGATCAACACGGCCATCGTCTCCCCGCAGATCGGACAGGGCATCGGGTTCGCCGTCCCCATCAACCTGGCGAAGCAGCTGCTGCCGCAGCTCGAGAAGGGCGGCAAGATCGCCCGCGGCTACCTGGGCGTCACCGTGGGTGACCTGACCCCGGAGCTGGCCCGCGGCTTCGGGCTGCCCGAGGGCGCGAAGGGCGCCGTGGTCCAGGACGTTGTCGCGAAGGCGCCGGCCGGCAAGGCGGGCGTCAAGGCGGGGGACGTCGTCACCGCGGTGAACGGCAAGGCCGTCGAGGACCGTGGGCAGCTCACCCGCACGGTCGCGGCCATCGCGCCGGGCGGGAAGGCGACGCTCTCCATCCTGCGCAAGGGGAAGAAGCAGGAGATCACGGTGACCGTCGGCACGCGCCCCGACGAGGACGCCATCGCCCGCGGCGAGTCCGGCGAGGAAGGCGACACGGTGGGCGACGCTCCCGCCGACGGGAAGGGCGCGAAGCTCGGCGTCCGGCTCCAGCCCATGACCCCGGAGATCGCGAAGCAGCTGAAGCTCGAGGGGGAGGGCGGCGTCCTCATCGCCGACGTCTCGCCCGACGGGGCCGCCGCCCGCGCCGGGCTCCAGCGGGGCGACGTGATCCTCGAGGTGGCCCAGGAGGCCGTCTCGAAGCCGGAGCAGGTCGTCGCGGCGGTGGGGAAGGCCAAGCCGGGCGACGTGCTCCTCCTCCGGGTGAAGCGCGGCAACCAGGCCACCTTCATCCCAGTGAAGATCCCGGAGCCCGAGACCCCCGAGAAGAAGTGACCCCTAGGGGTATGTAGGTAAAGGTCGGAAGTTTGACGACATGAGGCCTCCGCCGTAGCGTCTGCGGCGGAGGTCTTCTTTCGTGTCCTGGTTCCGTCGGGCAGTCGAGAGCGGAGAACGGCGCCAGGCGGCGCGCCCGGGCGCGTCCGACCGGAGGACCGGGTCCCGTCTCGACAAGGTCTTTCCGGTCTGGCTCGAGGGGCACCACGGCTGCGGAATGGGAATCGCCCGCAACATCTCCGAGGGCGGCATGTTCGTGGAGACTTCCACGCCGCACCCCATCGGCTCGCAGGTCCACGTCTCCTTCCCGTCGGAGGCCGGGGACATGACCGCCGTGGCCGAGGTCCGCTACGTGTGCCACCTCGTCGGTCGTCGCACCGGGCAGGACGTCCATGCGTCCGTGCACGGCATGGGCGTCCGGTTCCTGTACTTCGAGGCGCGGGGCGAGGCGCAGCGCGCGCTCCACTAGGACGCGGCGAGCGAGCCTCCCGGCCGCCGCCGTGTTATCCGATCCGGATGCACGGATCGACCGCCCGGGGAACCCGTTGAGCCAGGGACTGGCGGTCGAGACACGCGGCCTCTCCCGCCTCTTCGACGGCAAGCCCGCCGTCTCCGGCCTCGACCTCCGGGTGCCGGCGGGAGCCTTCTACGGGTTCCTGGGGCCGAACGGGGCGGGCAAGAGCACCACCATGAAGATGCTGACGGGCCTGCTCCGCCCGTCCGCCGGCGAGGCGCGCATCCTCGGCGTCGACCTCGGCCGGGACGGGGTCGCGGTGAAGGCGCGCATCGGCGTGGTGCCGGACGGGCTCGCCCTCTTCGAGAGGCTCTCCGGCGCCGAGATGCTGCGCATCCAGGGGCAGCTCTACGGCCTCGACCGCGCCACGGCGGCGCGCCGGGGCGGGGAGCTCCTCGAGGCGATGGAGCTCTCGCAGGAGGCCGGGAAGCTCGTGCAGGACTACAGCCACGGGATGAAGAAGAAGCTCGCGCTCGCCTGCGCCCTCATCCACGGCCCGGAGCTGCTCTTCCTCGACGAGCCCTTCGAGGGGATCGACGCCGTCGCGGTCTCCGGCATCCGGCGCATGCTGCAGGACCTCGTCTCCCGCCGCTCGCTCACCATCTTCCTCACGAGCCACGTGCTCGAGGTGGTGGAGCGGCTCGTCACCCACGTCGGCATCATCCACCGCGGCCAGCTCGTGGCGCAGGGATCGCTCGCCGAGGTGCGGGCCAGCGGCTCGCTCGAGGAGACCTTCATCCGGCTCGTCGGCGAGGAGCGGGGTCCCGGACCGGGCCTCTCCTGGCTCGGCGCCCGCGAGGGAGGGGCGTGACCGGGGGTCTGCGCGCCCTCGCCGAGCTCCGGGGGCGGCTCCTCTGGCGGCGGTTCACGGCGCGGGGCGGGATCGCCGAGGGGGTTGCGAGCGTCGTGCTCGTGGCCATCGCCGTCCCGGTGGGGCTCGGCTTCGCCGTGGCGGTGGGGTTCGGCGCCTACCAGGCTGTGCGCGCCGGGGGCGGGCTGCGCAGCGACGTGGGCGCCGCGGCCATCTTCTTCGGCATCTGGCAGACC
>JBAVCR010000405.1:0-5313 GCA_049586815.1 Anaeromyxobacteraceae bacterium | reverse complement strand
TCCGGCTCGGCCGGGGCGGCTGCAGGCGGCGCCTGCGCGGCGACGGGCTCCGGCTCGCGTCGCGGCTCGGGGTCGGGGCGAGCCTCCGCGACCGGGGGAGGCGCGGGTCGCTGCGCCAGCTGTGCGGGCGGGGGCTCGGTCCCGTGGGAGGCGAGCTCGGCCTCGGCCCGCCGGCGCAGGAAGACCGTCCCGGCGGCCACCGCGAGCAGCGCGACGACGACGAGCGCCGTCCAGACCAGCCGGCGCCGCGGCCGCGACGGGAGCGCGATGGGGCGGGTGATGCGCCGGGGAGGACGCCCCGGACCCCGGGCCCAGGCAGGGTCCTCCAGCGCGGCCGTGGGAGGTGCGTCCTGGATCTGGGGCTCGTGCCGCGGCTCTCCCTTGCGGGTGGCCCGATCGACGAGCGCGAAGAAGCTCGCGAGCTCGGGGATGTCTCCGAGCCGCCGCCACGGCTCCCCGCCCGCGCCGGCCACCTCGTCCTCGCGCGAGGCCTTCCGCTCCACGATCCAGCGCTGCAGGGTGGAGAGCTCGCGGAAGGGGAAGATCGCCCCTCCGGCCCGGCGCAGCCGCCACTCGGTGCGATCCCCGACCGGGGTCGCCTGGGACCCGGCCTCCTCGGCGAGTTCGGTGATCGGCAGGGGAACGTCGCCGTCGCCCGTCCGCAACGGGACGGCGACCGCGAGGGTCTTCTTCTTCAGCAGGAACCCGTGCCCGCACTGGGTGCAGGAGACCTTGACGCCCGCCTCGGGGATCCGGGCGTCGTCGACGACATACTGGGCCCGGCAGCGCTCGCAGCGGACGTCCATGGGAGACCGTCCAAGGTAGGCCAGACCCCGGGAGCACGCAAGCCGCCGAACCCGGTGGAAAAATTGACCCTTCGCCCCCCGACGATATCGTCGGGGCCGGGGTCGCTCGACCTCCTACACCCGCGATATCGCCGAGGATCCATGGGAAAGCAGAAGGGCAACCGGAAGTCCGAGAAGTCCCGGGACGGAGGCGCCGGGAAGACGGGGATGGGGCGGGACATCCTCGCCGTGGCGCTGCTCGCGCTCGGGACGGTGATGGCCATCGCGCTCGTCACCTTCTCCTCGCTCGACGCCCAGCTCATCGCCCACGACGTCCCTCCGGCCGGGAACCTGGTCGGCCCGGTCGGCCACCACGTCGCCTTCGCCCTCTACCGCTTCCTCGGCTACGCGGCCCTCGTACTCCCGGTGGCGCTCGTCGTCACCGCCGTCTCGCTCTTCCGCGGCCAGTCGCCGCGCGTGACCGCAATCGGATCGGCGGCCTACGCCGTCCTCACCGCGTCCGTCGCCACGCTCGCCCACCTCTTCCTCTCCGGGCGGGGCCTCGCGAGCTTCTCGCCGGGCGGCTTCGTCGGGCGCCTGCTCTGCACCCGGGCCGAGTCGCTCTTCGGCAGCGTCGGCACCGCGCTCGTGGTGGGCGCCGGCGCCGTGGTGGCGCTCATCGTGGCCACCGACGTGAAGATCCAGGACGTCTGGGCCGTGACCTGGGCCGCCCTCCGCTCCGCCTGGGGCTGGGCCATCCACCGCATCGCCCTGGCCGTCGACCGCCACCGGACCGCCGTGGCGGAGATGCGCGCCGAGCAGGCCGCCGACCGGGCCCGCGAGGAGGAGCTCGCCTCCTCCGCCGTGGTGGAGTCCGCCCGCGGCGACGAGCGCGAGAGCCGGGTCATGGCGGGCGCGCTGCTCCGCGAGAAGAAGCGCCGCCTCGACGACGAGCCGGCCTGGGCCACCGCCGAGGCGGAGGCCGTGGAGCCGGAGGAGGAGCCGGCGCCGCGCCGCCGCGGCAAGAGGGAGGAGAAGGTCGAGGAGCCGGCCGTCACGCCGCTGCCGGTGGTGGTGTCGGCCGTCCCACCGGAGCCCACTCCGGAGCCGCTGCCCGCCGAGGCCTCCTCGTCCCGCCCCGAGATCGTCGTCTCGGCGGCCATGCAGGAGCGCGGCGCCCGGAAGAAGAAGTCGAAGGACGCGCCCGAGTTCGCCTTCATGCAGTCGGGCGAGGTCTTCCAGCTCCCCTCGGTGGGCCTGCTCACCCGCCACGAGCAGCCGAAGGGCGAGCTCGACGAGGCCGGGATGCAGAAGGTGGCCGAGATCATCGTCTCCACGCTGCGCCAGCACGGCGTGGACGGCGCCATCCGCCACATCCGGCCCGGCCCGGTGGTGACGCTCTACGAGTTCATGCCGGTGGCCGGGGTGAAGCTGTCGAGGATCGAGAACCTCGACAAGGAGCTCACCATGGCGCTCTCGGCGACGCGCATCCGCATCATCGCGCCCATCCCCGGCAAGGGCGTGGTGGGCATCGAGGTGCCGAACCGCGATCGCGCCACCGTCTACCTGCGCGACGTCCTCGAGAGCGACACCTTCGACCGGGCCGCCGGGCTGCTGCCCCTCGCGCTCGGCAAGAACATCGAGGGCATCCCCTACTGCGTCGACCTGCAGCGCATGCCGCACCTGCTCATCGCCGGCACCACCGGCGCCGGCAAGTCGGTGGGGCTCAACACGATGATCCTGTCGCTCCTCTACCGGCACGCGCCGGACCAGGTGCGCATGATCATGGTCGACCCGAAGATGA
The DNA here is from genome assembly GCA_049586815.1 of Anaeromyxobacteraceae bacterium. GTDB lineage: Bacteria > Myxococcota > Myxococcia > Myxococcales > Anaeromyxobacteraceae > CAIOAK01. The sequence continues at coordinate 2,724 of JBAVCR010000405.1, read as the reverse complement.
CCGAGCTCTCCATCTACGAGGACATCCCGCACCTCCTCCTTCCGGTGGTCACCGACCCGCAGAAGGCGGCCCGGGCCCTGCAGTGGGCCGTCGACGAGATGGAGCGCCGCACCCAGATCCTGGCCGACACCGGCTCGAAGGATCTGAAGAGCTACAACGCCAAGGTGGAGAAGCTGCGCGCCGAGGGGCGCACCTTCGGCGAGACCGACGAGGCGCCGCCGAGGAAGCTGCTCGTGGTCGACGCCACCGAGGGGGAGACCGAGGAGGAGGCCGCCGCGCGGCTGGCCCGCGAGGAGCAGGCCACGCTCTTCGAGGACCCCACCCGTCCCCCGGTCGCGGGCGAGAAGAAGCCGCCCCAGAAGCTCCCCTACATGGTGGTGGTCATCGACGAGCTCGCCGACCTGATGATGACCGCGCCGCGCGAGGTGGAGATCTCGCTCGCCCGGCTCGCCCAGAAGGCCCGGGCCACCGGCATCCACCTCATCGTGGCCACCCAGCGCCCCTCCACCGACGTCATCACCGGGATGATCAAGAACAACTTCCCGGCCCGCATCAGCTTCCGGCTCGCCTCGCGCCACGACTCGACCACCATCATCAACGGCCCGGGCGCCGAGGCGCTGCTCGGCGACGGCGACATGCTGGTCCTCACCGCCACCCAGCCGGTCACCCGCGTGCAGGGCGCCTTCGTCTCCGAGGAGGAGATCACCTCGGTGGTCGCGTTCCTGAAGCAGCAGGGGCGCCCGGTCTTCGACGACTCGATCCTGAAGGCCCGCGACGGCGCCGGCGACTCGCGCCGCGACGACGACGAGGACGATCCGGTCTACGACGAGGCGCTCGCGCTCGTCTCCCGCATGGAGGAGGTCTCGGTCTCCAAGCTCCAGCGGGAGATGCGGCTCGGCTACAACAAGGCGGCCAAGATCGTGGAGCGCATGGAGCGCGAGGGCGTGGTCGGCCCGGCCAACGGGGTGAAGCCCCGCCAGGTCCTCATCCGCCCGGCGGGCGAGATGAGCGCCGTGCCGAACGTCTAGCGGCGAGGCGTCCCTCCTCGCCGCGCAGCATCCGGCGCACGTTCGACTGGTGGCGGACCAGCACGACGAGGAGCACCACCACGGCGACGCGGGTCACCGGCCAGCTCGTCCCCTCGATCGCGAGGGCCACCGCGGCGGTCGTGAACGCCGCCGCCATGGAGGCGAGCGAGACGGTGCGGGAGAGCAGGAAGGTCGCGGCGAAGGCCCCCGCCGCCGCGGCGGCCAGCCAGGACGAGAGCACGAGGAACGCGCCGAAGGCGGTGGCCACGCCCTTCCCGCCGCGGAAGCGCAGCCAGAACGGGAAGACGTGCCCCAGGAAGGCGGCCAGCCCGGACATGGCCGGCCAGGTGGCGTCGTTCGAGGTGCGGAGCGCGACGGCGGTGACCGCCACCGGGATGGCACCCTTGGCGGCGTCGAGCAGCAGCGTGAGCACGCCGAGCTTCTTCCCGGCCGTGCGGGCCACGTTGGTGGCCCCGATGTTCCCCGAGCCCGACTGCCGCACGTCGATCCCGGCGTAGGCGCGGCCGAGGAGGAGCCCGAACGGGATGGAGCCGAGGAGGTAGCTCGCCCCGACGAGTGTCCAGGCCAGCCGGTCGTGCGCGATCACGCGCCCCTCGCGCGGAGGAGCAGGAAGGCCCAGTTCACGGCGGCGGCGGAGACCGCGGCCACGGCGAGGGCCCGCTGCGCGCGGGGCGGGACCCGCGGCCCGGGGAGCCCGAGCAGGATCCGCCCGGCGTCGGCGATCGCGTAGAGCCAGGCGCCGCCGGCGAGGAGCGCGCCGAGCGGGCTCGCCGCCCAGGCCGCGGCGAGGTCGCCGTGGGCCAGCGCCACGAAGGCGTGGGTCATCCCGCAGGTGGCGCAGGGAAGTCCGGTGACGGCGAGGAACGGGCACTCCGGCCCGGCGTCGAGCACCGGGAGGAAGCGCGCCGCGAGGAAGGACGCGAGGGCGACGAGGGCGAAGGCCTCGGGGATCCCGAGGCGCCCCGCGAGGCCGCGCGCCGGGCCCATCGCCCTACCCCCCGTGGACCTTCAGGCCGGAGAGGCCGCTCACCATCATCCAGCCCACCGCGCAGCAGCAGAGGCAGGCGGCCAGGAAGGGCAGCACGAGCACCGCCCACGCCTTGCCCGACGTGGTGCGCTGCGCCTCGCGGAAGCCGGCGGCGGCGGCGAAGGCGAACCAGACCATGCCCACCAGGTTGGCGAGCCCCGGCACCGGCGCGGCCCCGATGAGCATGGCGCCGGACGCGTAGCCGACCACCGTGAGCGTGGCCTCGAAGCCGCGCGAGGCGGCCCCGAGCACGAGGAGGAACACGTGGTACACGCCGGCCCAGACGAGAATCCAGATGGCGGAGAGGAAGGGCGCGGCGACGAGCTGGGCCACCACCCCGAGGACGGTGGCGCCCGCCATCCAGTTCACCATCCAGGTGTCCTGGAACTGCGATCCCTGGGGGACCTGGCGGAGCATCTCCTGGACCATGCCGCGGGTGGCCGCTCCCATGAGCGCCCCGTAGAGCGTCTGGAACCAGCTCGCGATGGTCATGGCGACCACGCCGAAGAGCACCGCGGAGCCCGGGGCGCCCACCCGCACCGAGCGGAAGAACTCGGCCGGCTGGAGGCAGGCGAGCTTCCAGGTCTGCACGTAGGAGGCGACCCAGCCGAGCTCGGCGCGGCGGGCGAAGGGGGCGTCGGCCTCGCC
>JBAVCR010000404.1:0-5729 GCA_049586815.1 Anaeromyxobacteraceae bacterium | reverse complement strand
TCGCTGGTGCGATCGGAGAAGCTCGCCACCGTCGGGCGGCTCGCTGCCGGCGTCGCCCACGAGGTGGGAAACCCACTCGGCGCCGTGTCCGGATACGCGGAGCGCGCCCGGGCGCGCCTGCCCGCCGACGCCGACCCCGAGGTGAGGGACGCCCTCGAACGGATCCTGGTCGCCGCGGACCGCATCGACCGCATCGTCCGCGACCTGCTCGACTTCGCGCGCCCCGCCCCGCTCGAGGTTCGCGCCGTGGGCCTGGGGGGCGCCGTGGACGCCGCCCTGCGGCTCGCCGCGGTGCAGGCCCGCTTTCGCGGCGTGGAGGCCTCGGTGGAGCTGCCCGCCGACCTGCCACCGGTCCTCGCCGACGAGCGCCACCTCTCGCAGGTGCTCCTCAACCTGCTCCTCAACGCCGGCGACGCCATGGCCGGGCAGGGCAGGGTGACCGTGCGGGGGCGCCGGGACGGCGGCGCGGTGGAGATCGCCGTCACCGACACCGGTCCGGGCATCCGTCCCGAGGACCTCCCGCGCGTCTTCGACCCGTTCTTCACCACGAAGGAGCCCGGGCAGGGCAGCGGGCTCGGCCTCGCCATCTGCCACTCGATCGTGGAGTCGCTGGGCGGCTCCATCGACGCGACGTCGCCGCCCGGCCGGGGAGCCACCTTCGTCGTCCGGCTCCGGGCCGCGTGCTAGGCTCGCGACGTGGCATTCCAGAACGTCCTCGTCGTCGACGACGAAGAGTCGATGCGGCACCTGCTCACGGTGATCCTCGCCGAGCGCGGCTACGAGGTGCGGGCGGTCTCGAACGGCGAGGACGCGCTCCGGGAGCTCTCCGCGCGGGACTACGACCTCGTCCTCTCCGACGTCCGCATGCCGCGGATGGACGGGATCGCGCTCCTCCGGAAGGCGCTCGAGCTTCACCCCGGGCTCACCTTCATCGTGATGAGCGCCTACGGCACCCACGACACCGCCATCGAGGCCATGAAGGCCGGGGCGTACGACTACGTGTCGAAGCCCTTCAAGCCGGACGAGGTGCTCCTCGTCCTGCGCAAGGCCGAGGAGCGGCTGCGGCTCTCCCGCGAGAACCGGCGCCTGCGCTCCGAGCTCGCCGCCGGGTTCCGCATCGAGAACTTCGTGGGCGCCTCGCCGGCCGTGGCCGAGCTCCTCCGGCAGGTGGGCAAGGTCGCGCCGCGGAAGACCACGGTCCTCCTCACGGGGGAGTCGGGGACCGGCAAGGAGCTCGTGGCCCGGGCGCTCCACGAGCTCTCGCCCCGGGCGGCCATGCCCTTCGTGGCCGTGAACTGCGGGGCCATCCCCGCCGAGCTCATCGAGTCCGAGCTCTTCGGGCACGTCCGCGGGGCCTTCACCGACGCCTCCCGGGACAAGAAGGGGCTGGCCGCCGAGGCCGACGGCGGCACGCTCTTCCTCGACGAGATCGGCGAGTTGCCCCTTCCGCTCCAGGTGAAGCTGCTCCGGTTCCTGGAGGACGAGCAGGTGCGCCGCGTGGGCGACACCCGCTCCGGGAAGGTGGACGTCCGGGTGGTGGCGGCGACCGCCCGGGACCTCTCCCGCGCGGTCAAGGAGGGGCTCTTCCGGGAGGACCTCTTCTACCGCCTCAACGTGGTGAGCCTCCGGCTTCCCCCCCTCCGGGAGCGGGGCGAGGACATCCCGGCGCTCGTCGACCACTTCCTCGTGAAGTACCGCCGTCTCCGCCCCGACGCCCCTCTCCGGGGGGTCTCGGCCGGGGCGCTCGAGGTCCTCCGGACCCATCGCTGGCCCGGAAACGTGCGCGAGCTCGAGCATGCCGTCGAGCGGGCGGTGGTGCTGGCGGACGGTCCCCTGGTGGAGGAGGAGGACCTGCCTGGCGACCTCCGCGTGTCCCCGGAGCGCGGGACGCCGACCCCTCCCGCGGACGGCGACCTGTCGGTCAAGCGGGCCTTCCGCTCGCTGGAGGAGCGCCTCATCCGGGATGCGCTGGAGAGGACCGGGGGCAACCGGACGAGGGCCGCCGAGCTCCTCGAGCTGTCCTACCGGGCACTGCTCTACAAGATCAAGGAATACGGCATCGACCGATGATGATGCGTCCGTGATGCATCTGTATCGCCCTGGTGTGGTTCACCCACCGACATCGGCGCCATTCGACTTTCTTGATCTGCGAGTGAGGACCGGCGTACCGTGACCCAACGATGCCCGTCCGTGATGCTCCGCCCACCCCCCGCCGCGCGTCGAACAACGTGCGCCGCCTTCGCGAGGACCTGCTCCTCACCAAGGCCGAGCTCGCGCGCAAGGCGGGAGTGTCCGCGCTGACCGTCACGCGCGTCGAGAAGGGCGCGGAGTGCCGCGTGGACACCAAGCGCAAGATCATCCTCGCGCTCGGCCTCCAGCCGGCCGACAGGAACAAGGTCTTCACGGCACCCGCGTCCCGACGGACCGCGACTCCCGCCTTCGCGGGCCGGAAGAGGTCCTAGAGGGGGAATCGATGGCGAAGAACAAGCTGGCCCTGGGCCTCGACATCGGCTCCTCGAGCGTCAAGCTCGTGCACCTCAAGGAGGGGAAGCGCGGTTACACGCTCCTCGCCTGGGGGGAGGCACCGCTTCCGCCCGAGGCCGTCGTCGACAACCAGCTCATGAACTCCTCGGCCATCGTCGAGGCCATCCGCGAGCTCGTCGCCCAGCAGAAGGTGAAGTCGAAGGAGGTGGCCATCGGCGTCCGCGGCCACTCGGTCATCATCAAGCGCATCTCGATGCCCTTCATGTCCCAGGAGGACCTCGACGAGTCCATCCAGTGGGAGGCGGAGCAGTACATCCCCTTCGACGTGAAGGACGTGCACATCGACACGCAGATCCTGACCCCCCAGGCCGACGCCGCGGGCCAGATGGACGTGCTGCTCGTCGCCGCCAAGAAGGACATGATCAACGACTTCACCTCGGTGTGCGCGGAGGCCGGGCTCACCGCCACCGTCGTCGACGTCGACGCCTTCGCGGTCCAGAACGCCTTCGAGGTGAACTACCCGCAGGGGCCGAACCAGCCGGTCGTGCTCATCAACGTGGGCGCCGCGGTGACCAACATCAACATCGTGAACAACGGCCTCGCCACCTTCACCCGCGACATCACCGTGGGAGGCAACGCCTTCACCGAGGAGATCCAGAAGCAGCTCAACATCTCCGCGGAGGAGGCCGAGGCCCTCAAGGTGGGAGGCCACGGCGAGACCGATGCCGTGGTGCCGCAGGAGGTGGAGAGGGTCATCCAGGGCGTCGCCGACCAGATGGGCGGCGAGATCCAGCGCTCCCTCGACTTCCACGCCGCCACCGCCCCCGACGTCCACCCCACGCGCGTCTACCTTTCGGGCGGCACCGCCCGCATCCCCGCCCTCTTCAAGGTCATCGAGCAGCGGGCCGGCGTCCCGGTCGAGATCCTGAACCCCTTCAAGAACATCGAGGTCGACAACCGCAAGTTCGACCCGGCCGTGATCATGAACGCCGCCCCCTCGGCGGCGGTGGCCGTGGGCCTCTCGCTCCGCCGCCCCGGAGACAAGTAGCCATGATCCGCATCAACCTGCTGCCCGTCCGGGTATCGAAGAAGAAGGTCGCAGGGAGGCAGCAGGTCCTGCTGCTCGCCCTCATCGTGATCCTCGGCCTCATCGCCAACTGGGTCTGGGCCTCCTCGCGCGCGGCGGACCTGGCCTCGCGCGAGGCCAAGATCAAGCGCACCAAGGACGAGATCACCCAGCTCGACCGGATCATCGGCGAGGTGAAGGACATCAAGGCCCAGCAGGCGGCCTTGAAGGAGAAGCTCGACACGCTCGAGAAGCTGAAGGCCGGTCGATCCGGCCCGGTGAAGCTGCTCGACAAGCTCGCCCAGGTCATGCCGCCGCGGATCGAGATCCGCAAGATGGAGGAGAAGGCCGGCCTCTTCTCCTTCGACGGGACCGGCGCCACCATCGACGACGTCTCCGCCTTCATGACCGCGCTGAAGCAGACGCCCTACTTCACGGCGGTGGAGCTGAAGCGGACCGCCGCCGTCACCAAGGGCGGCATGCGGGTCGTCGACTTCCTGGTGACGGCACAGGCCAACTACACCCCGGGCGTCACGGGCGCCCCGGCGCCGGTGAAGAGGTAATCGGCCATGGACCGGATCCTCGACGCGATCGTTCGGGCGCCCATGGCCGCCAAGGCCGGCGTGGTGGCGGCCATCATCGTGCTGCTCACCGCCCTCAACTACTTCGTCTTCTCCGTACCGACCATCGGCCTCTCCATCTCCGACACCGAGGCGCGCATCGTCCGTGCGGAGGCCGAGCAGAAGCGGCTCGACAACGACCTCATCGAGAAGACCGCCATCGCCAACAACCTGAACCAGTTCCGGCGGGAGAAGGAGCTGCTCGAGCAGCGGCTCCAGGAGGCGCTCGCCGAGCTGCCGGAGGAGAAGAAGATCGACGAGCTCCTCCAGCTCTTCCAGGAGCGGGCTCGCAAGGCCGGGCTGGAGATCTCGACCATCGAGCCGCAGGGCGAGGTGAGCGAGGGCTTCTATGCCAAGGTTCCCATCAACATGGCGGTGACCGGGAACTTCCACGAGATCGTGACCTTCTTCGACTCGCTGGCCCGGCTGCGCCGCATCGTGAACGTGAACGGGATCGTGCTCGACACGCCCAAGGACACCGGCGGGAAGGTCATCCTGAACGCCAAGTTCCTGGTGACCACGTTCATGTTCGTCCAGCCCAAGCCGCCGCCCAAGCCCGCGGGGGCCAAGCCATGAACGACCGCGTCCTCGCCCTCGCCCTGCTCGCCGCGCTCGCCGCCGGCTGCGGCGACTCCAAGCCGGCCCAGCCGCGCCAGGCCGCCCCCGCAGCGGCGAAGCCGGCCGCGCCCCCGCCGCCTCCGGCGGCGCCCGCCCCGGAGGCCGAGATGGCCTACTCGTCGGTCGGGAAGCGCGACCCGTTCAAGAGCTTCCTGGGCGACCTGCGCACCAGCACCGGTGCGGTGGTCACCCGCTGCAACACGCCGCTCGGCCGCTTCGAGCTCGACCAGCTGCGGCTCGTGGCGGTGGTCACCGGCATGGCCGACGCCGTGGCCATGGTCGAGGCCCCGAACGGCGCCGGCTACGCCGTCCGCAAGGGCGCGTGCATCGGCAAGAACGGCGGAGTCGTGGCGACCATCCGGACCGGAGAGGTCGTGGTGACGGAGTGGGCGATGCGTGCCGACGGGACGCGGGAGAAGACCGAGACCGCCCTCCGGCTTCCCAAGGAACAGTCGCTGAACCTCGAGGAGTAGCGCGATGCGGAACCACATCCAGATCGTCGCCGGACTCGCCCTTGCCGGGCTGCTCGCGTGGCCAGACCCGGGCGCCGCGGGCCCGCCGGGCCAGAACGTCATCCGCGCGGTGGACGTCGCCGACCGCGACGGGGCCGTCGAGGTGGAGATCCGGGCCACCCGCGCCCCCAGCTACACGGTCTTCAAGCTCCAGGACCCGCCGCGCCTCGTGGTGGACGTGTCCGGGGGGGACGTCTCGGGCGTCGCCTCGCCCATCCGCGTCGACCGCGGGGGCGTGGCCTCGGTCACGACGGCCCAGTACCAGGACGAGAAGACGAGCGTGGGGCGCGTGGTCATCGGGCTCGACGCCGCGTCGCGCTACGAGGTCGCCCCCCAGGGCGAGACCGTCCGCGTGAAGGTCCTCCCCGGCGCCGTCGCCCGCGCGACGCCCGCGGTGGAGGCGCCGCCCGCCGCGCCGGAACCCGCGGC
>JBAVCR010000403.1:0-3290 GCA_049586815.1 Anaeromyxobacteraceae bacterium | reverse complement strand
ACGCAGGGGCTCGCCACGCTGGCGAGCCCCGCGCCGAAGGTGAGGGCGACCGACGAGAGGCCGACGTCCATGGCGCTCAGTTCGGGAAGAGCTGGCGGATCTGGGCGGCGGACTGGATGCCCGGCGTGGCCCGGCGAAGCTCCTTGCCGCTCGCGTCGGTGACGACCAGCGTGGGGAGCGCGCGAATGCCGTACTGCTGGAACAGCGCGAGGTCGGAGGGAACGGTCGTCCTGTAGTAGACGACCTCCGCCTTCCCGGCGAGCTCCCCCCCCATCTCCTTCAGGATCCGGTCCTGCATCTGGCAGGGTGCGCCGTTCGGGTTCATGAAGAAGACGAGGCGCGGGAGCGGCGCGGGCCGGGTCGAGGCGACCTTCTGCGTGGCGGGGGCGCGCGGGGCGTCGGCGAAGGCGGAGGTCGCGAGGGCGACGGCCGCGAGGAGGGAGAGGCGCTTCGTCCAGGCAAGGCTCATGGTCGATCTCCGGGGTCCAGGATGCGGGCGGCGCGGGCCGTCCACTCCCTCTGAGCCACCCCGGCCGGGATGGGTTCGACAGGGGCGTCCGTCATTGCGGACGACATTCCGCTGAGACCGTCGAGCCCCGGGTCCCGCCCTCAACCGCGCGGCGGCGGGAGACCCACCTCCGCCGCGTAGCGGAGGATGCCCCCGGCGAGCGACCACACCCGCGCGAAACCCGCTGCCCGGAGCCTCTCCCCGGCCCGCTGGCTGCGCACCCCGGACCGGCAGTAGAGGACGACCTCGCGCGAGGCGTCGAGGCGCGGGATCTCGGCGTCGAGCCGGGAGAGGGGAGCGAGCACGGCGCCCGGGATCCGCTCGAGCTCCCACTCGTGCGGCTCCCGCACGTCGACGAGGAGCGGGGGCGTCCCGGCGCCCATGCGGGCGGCGAGCTCCGCCGGCGTCAGCTCCGGGACGGAGTGGGGCAGGCAGGCCGCCACCTCCTCGCGCAGGGTGAGGACCGCGCCGTCGCCGCAGGCCGGGCAGCGCGGATCGCGCGACACGCGCATGGTCCGGAACGCCATGGAGAGCGCATCGACGAGGAGCAGGCGCCCCACCAGTGGCTCCCCGATCCCGGCCACGAGCTTCAGCGCCTCGGTGGCCTGGATGACGCCGAGGAGCCCCGGCAAGACCCCGAGGACGCCCGCCTCGGAGCAGGAGGGCACCTCGTCGGCGGCGGGCGGGGAGGGATAGATGCAGCGGTAGCAGGGCCCTCCGCGCGTCGAGAGGACCGTCGCCTGCCCCTCGAAGCGGAAGACGCTCGCGTGCACGTTGGGCTTGCCGGCGAGGACGCAGGCGTCGTTCACCAGGTACCGGGTGACGAAGCTGTCGCTGCCGTCGACGACGAGGTCGTGCGCCCCCACCAGCGCTGCCGCGTTCGACGGCGAGAAGCGATCGGCGACCGGCTCCACCACGACGTGCGGGTTGAGGTCGTGCAGCCGCTCCCTCGCCGACTCCACCTTGGGGTGGCCGACGGCGCCCGTGCCGTGGAGCACCTGCCGCTGGAGGTTCGTCACGTCGACGACGTCGAAGTCGACCACCGTGAGGTGGCCCACCCCGGCGGCGGCGAGGTAGAGGGCCGCGGGGGAGCCGAGCCCCCCCGCGCCGACGAGCAGGAGCCGCGCGCCCTTGAGGCGCCGCTGCCCGTCCTGCCCGAGCTCGGGCAGGAGCAGGTGGCGGCTGTAGCGCGCGAGCTCGGCGCGGTCGAGCGGGGGGAGGCCGGACGTCACCCCGGCATCTTATCTGGCCGACGCGAAGGCTTCCGCGAAGTCCTCCTGGATGTCCTCGATGTGCTCGAGCCCCACCGAGACGCGGATGAGGTCGGGGGCCACACCGGCGCTCCGCTGCTCCGACTCACTCAGCTGGCTGTGCGTCGTCGAGGCCGGGTGGATGACGAGCGTCTTCGCGTCGCCCACGTTGGCGAGGTGGGAGGCGAGCTTCACCGAGTCGATGAACTTCCTGCCCGCCTCGGCCCCGCCCTGGATCCCGAAGGAGAGGACGGCGCCGAAGCCGTTCCGGAGGATCTTCTTCGCCCGCTCGTGGTGCTTGTGGCTCGGGAGGCCGGGGTAGGTGACCCAGGCCACCTGGGGGTGCTTCTCCAGCCACCGGGCCAGCGCCAGCGTGTTGTCGCAGTGGCGCTGCACGCGGAGCGACAGGGTCTCGAGCCCCTGCAGGAAGAGGAAGGAGTTGAAGGGCGAGAGCGCCGGTCCCTGGTCGCGGAGCCCCTCGACCCGGGCCCGGATGATGAACTGGATGTTCCCGAACGGACCCTTCGGCCCGAACACGTCGTTGAAGACGAGGCCGTGGTAGCCCGGGGAGGGCTCCGTGAAGAAGGGAAACTTGCCCGACGCGCCCCAGTCGAACTTCCCGGAGTCCACGATCACGCCGCCGATGGAGGTGCCGTGGCCGCCGATCCACTTGGTGGCCGACTGGACCACCACGTCGGCGCCGAGTTCGATGGGGCGGGCCAGGTAGCCGGCGGCGGCGAAGGTGTTGTCGACGATGAGCGGGATCTTCGCATCGTGGGCCACCTGGGCGAGGGCCGAGAGGTCGGGGATGTCGAAGCCCGGGTTCCCGATGGTCTCGACGTAGAGCGCCTTCGTCTTCGGGCCGATGGCCTTCGCGAGGTCGGCCGCCTCCACGCTGTCGACGAGCTTCACCCCGATGCCGAGGCGGGGGAGGGTCACCTTGAACTGGTTGTAGGTGCCGCCGTAGAGCCGGCTCGAGGAGACGATGTCGTCGCCGGCCTGGGCGATGTTGGTGATGGCGAGGAACTGGGCCGCGTGCCCCGACGCCGTCGCCAGCGCCGCCACGCCGCCCTCGAGCGCGGCCACCCGCTTCTCGAAGACGTCGGTGGTGGGGTTCATGAGGCGCGTGTAGATGTTCCCGAACTGCTGGAGCGCGAAGAGCTTCGCGCCGTGCTCCGCGCTGTCGAAGGTGTAGGAGGTGGTCTGGTAGATCGGGACCGCGCGGGCGTTGGTGCCGGGAGCCGGGTCCTGCCCGGCGTGCACTTGCAGCGTCTCGAAGCGGAGCTTGCGGGTCGGGGGGATGGACATGGGGGCGAATCCTAAATAGTGGACGTTCGTCTTGTCAAGCGGACGCCTAGAGGTGGGTGGCGAGCGCCGCGAGGCCGGAGAGGTCGTGGACGTCGCCCGGGAGGCGGGGAACGGCCACGAGCGGCCCGGAGGTGGCGCGGCGCAACCGCTCCACCTCCCGCGCGTCGCCGCGGGCGAAGGCCTGGTGCTGCGCCAGCGTCACGGCGAGGCGCCCGGGCAGGTCG
>JBAVCR010000402.1:0-5128 GCA_049586815.1 Anaeromyxobacteraceae bacterium | reverse complement strand
GCCGAAGAGGGCGCCGGCGCGCACCCCGTCCGCCTCCGGCGCCGGCTCGATGGCGCCGTCGCAGGTCGAGCAGAACGGCGAGGGCGGCGCGGGCTCCTCGCCGCAGGCCGGGCAGCACGGCGGGAAGAGGAGGTCGAGGAGCGCTGCCCCGAGCGCGCGCAGCGGCCGGCCCAGGCTACTTCACCAGGAGTCCGAGGCCCTTCATCTCCTTCGGCTGCGGGAGCCCGAGGACCTGGAGCGCGGTGGGGGCGACGTCGGCGAGCACGCCGTCCTTGCGCAGCTTCGCGCCTCGCAGGTCCGGGTCGGCCAGGATGAAGGGGACCGGACCGAGCGTGTGTGCGGTATGGGGCTCGCCGGTCTGCGGGTCGACCATCATCTCGCAGTTGCCGTGGTCGGCGGTGACGAGCATGGCCATGCCGGCCTCGCGCGCGGCGGCCCAGAGCCGGCCGATGCACTCGTCGACCACCTTGACCGCCTTCACCGCGGCGTCGAGGAGGCCGGTGTGCCCGACCATGTCGGGGTTCGCGTAGTTCACCAGGATGAACCCGTAGCGGCGGGAGCGCACCGCCTCCACCACCTTGTCGGTCACCTCCCGCGCGCTCATCTCCGGCTTCTCGTCGTAGGTCTTCACGTCGCGCGGGCTCGGCACGAGGATGCGGTCCTCGCCCGGGAAGACCGTCTCCCGGCCGCCGTTGAAGAAGAAGGTGACGTGGGCGTACTTCTCGGTCTCGGCGCAGCGGAGCTGCTTCATGCCGGCGCGGGCGACGATCTCCGGGAAGATCTCGGTGGGCTGCTCGGGCGGAAAGGCGGCCGGCAGGTCGAAGGTCTCGTCGTACTGGGCCATCCCGGCGAAGGCGGAGAGCCGTGGCCGGGCCGAGGCGTCGAAGTCCTTGAAGTCGGGCTGGGTGAAGGCGCGGGTGATCTCGCGGGCCCGGTCGGCGCGGAAGTTGAAGAAGACGAGCGCGTCGCCGTCCCTCACGCGGGCCACCGGCTCCCCTCCCCCGTTCACCACCACGGTGGGCTTCACGAACTCGTCGGTCTCGCCGCGCGCGTAGGCCTGCTCGACGGCGTTCACGCCCGAGGTGGCCTTCACGCCCTCCGAGCGGACCATGGCGTCGAAGGCGGCGTGCACCCGGTCCCAGCGCTTGTCGCGGTCCATGGCCCAGAAGCGCCCCATGACGGTGGCCACCTTGCCGTAGCCCTTGTCCTTCATGCGGTTCTCGAGGGCCTGGACGTAGCCGAGCCCGCTCTTCGGCGGGGTGTCGCGCCCGTCGAGGAAGGCGTGCACGTAGGCCCTCGCCACCCCCTCGCGCCGGGCCAGCTCGAGGAGCGCGTGGAGGTGCTCCTCGTGACTGTGGACGCCGCCGTCGGAGACGAGCCCCATGAAGTGGACGGCCCCGCCCGCCGAGCGCGCCTTGCGCACCGCCTCGACGAGCGCCGGCAGCTGGAAGAAGGAGCCGTCCTCGATGGACCGGTTGATGCGCACCAGGTCCTGGTAGACGATCCGGCCGGCGCCGAGGTTGGTGTGGCCGACCTCGGAGTTGCCCATCTGGCCGTCGGGCAGTCCGACGGCGAGACCGCTGGTCCGCAGCGCGGTCGACGGGAACTCGCGCACCAGGGCGTCCATGTTGGGCGTGCCGGCGATGGCGATGGCGTTGGCTTCGCGCTCGACGCGAATGCCCCAGCCGTCGAGGACGACGAGGAGGACGGGCTTCACCTTGGGCAAGTGGACCTCGCACGGCGCGGCGGGCGCGCCCGGGTTGGAGCGGGAAGCCTAGGCGACGGACCCCCGGTTCTCAAGGGGACTCGCGGGTCCTCATGCCAGGATCGGGCCAGGGCGCCCCGGGGGCCGGATTTCACTTGTGGTATGGCTCGCGCCGCAGGATGGTGAAGGCCCGGTAGACCTGCTCGAGGAGCACGAGCCGGGCGAGCCGGTGGGCCATGGTGAGGCGGGAGAGCGCGATGGCCTCGGCGGCGCGGGCGCGGATGGCGTCCCCGTGCCCGTCGGACCCGCCGATGACGAGCGTGACGTCGCGGGCACCCTCGACCCAGCCACCCACCCGCCGGGCGAACTCGAGGCTCGTCTCCTCTCGGCCGCGCTCGTCGAGGAGCACCACCCGCTCCCCGTCGGCGATCCGGTCGAGGAGCGTCTCGCCCTCCTCGTCCCGGGCGCGGGGGGTCCCCGCGGCCTTCCGGGCCTCGGGCACCTCTTCCACCGCGAGCTTGACGTACCGCGAGATGCGCTTCGCGTACTCCTCGACGGCCGGGGCGTAGAGCCGGGAACGGTCCTTGCCGACGGAGAGGATGCGGATCCGCACGGGCGCAGTGTAGCGCGCCCGGACGCGCCCCGTTGGCGGCACTCCGGGCGGGTGGGGACGCCCCGTTCTCGCCGGGGAAAGACGGGCGTCCCCGAATGGGAGGCTGCCCGGCCGTCACGAACGGCGGTTCGATCGGTCCCTGGGACAGGAGGTCACCATGCGGAGCCGCTCCCCCTCGCTCGCCGTCGCCCTCGCCGCCGTCGCCGCCCTCGCCGCATCCGCCTGCGGAAACTCCTCGAGCGAGCCCTCCGGCCTCGTGGCGGTGAGCCGCAACCTGTACCTGGGAGGCGACATCTTCTCGATCGTCACCGCGGGCGACGCCACCGAGGCGGCCGTCGCGGTCGACCGGGTGTGGAAGTCGGTCGTGGCCACGAACTTCCCGGCCCGGGCCGAGCTCGTCGCCGACGAGCTCCTGGCGCTCCGGCCCGACGTGGTGGGGCTCCAGGAGGTCTCCCTGTGGCGGACGGGCGACCCGATCGTCTGCGCGCCGGACGGCTCCGGGCTTGCCGTGGTGACCGCCCCCGTCGCCTCCACCGTGCAGTACGACTACCTCGCCACCCTGCTCGCCGCGCTCGAGGCCCGTGGGCTCTCCTATGCCGTCGCGAAGGTGACGTCGTCGATCGACGCCGAGTTCTGCTCCTACGACCCGACGGGCGCGACGGCCCCCTTCGACCTCCGCTACACCGACCGGGACGTGATCCTGGTCCGGGCCGGGCTCGCGACCGCGAACGCCGCGGGCGGCCTCTACGCCACGCAGGTCGAGTTCCCGATTCCGGGCACGCCAGTCGTCGTCCCCGACCCGCGGGCCTGGAACGTCGTCGAGGTGCAGAAGTCCGGCCAGTGGTACCGCGTCTTCGAGACCCATCTCGAGGTGCAGGAGATCGCGACGCCTGCGGGCATCCCCTCGTACCTGTTCCAGCTGGCACAGGCCGGCGAGCTCGTCGGCCTCCACGTGGGACCGGCGCAGGCGGCGCGCCCGATGCCCACCGTCGTGGTCGGCGACTTCAACACGCAGGCGGAAGAGCCGCCCGGGAGCGCGCTCCGCACCACCTTCGACTTCGTCACGGGCGCCATCCCGTTCCCCGACATGGGGATCCCGCAGCTCGCGCCGCTCGTGGGGCTCGTGTCGCCCCTGCACGATGCGTGGAGCACGGTGAACGGCCCGCTCCCCGGGCTCACCTGGGGCTTCAGCGCCGACCTCGCCACGGGGACGCCGACGCAGCGGATCGACTTCGCGTTCTTCCTCGCGGCGACGCCGCTCGAGATGGCGACCTTCGGGGGCTTCGACAGGACCCCGGGGACGCCGCCGCTCCACTCGTCCGACCACCTCGGCATCTCGCTTCTCGTGCAGCCGTAGCAACGCCGTCGCAGCAACTCACAGGGGGGGTGTCTCATGGAACGGATCATCCGTCCGTCGTTCGTGGTCCTGCTTTCGCTTCTCCTCGCCGCCTGCGGATCGGAGCGGGTCGCCGCCGGGGTCGACGACGCGGGCGCGCTCGCCCCGGAGGCAGCCGCCGCCGCCGCGTCGGCGGAGGCGGTGTGTCGCAGCGCACCGAACGGGCCGAAGCTCACCGTGATGACCCGGAACCTCTACCTGGGCGGCGCCATCGAGGCGGTCGCCGCCGCCACCACCCCGGAGGAGGTCTTCGAGGCGGCCACGCAGTTCTGGGTCGACGTGCAGATGACGGACTTCCCGTCCCGGGCGAAGGTCATCGCCGACGAGGTCTTCTGGGCCCGGCCCGAGGTCCTGGGCCTCCAGGAGGTGACGCTCTACCGGTCCGGACCGTCCGCGGCGTGCGAAGGCGACTTCACGCCGTCCGCCGACGAGGTGGAGCTGGACTTCCTCGCCATCCTGCAGCGGGAGCTCCGGCGCCGCGGCCTCCAGTACGAGGTGGCCGGCCAGGTGACGACGATGGACGCCGAGCTCTGCCTTCTCGACGTCCTCGGCAGCGGTGACGTGAAGGACATCCGCTACACCGACCGCGACGTCCTGCTCGTCCGGAAGGACGTGAAGTGGCGGAACCCCACCCTGCCAGGCCCGGATGAGGCGCCCATCCCGGACTTCGTCCCGGCACCCGTCGAACCCGGGCCCGGCGATCGGAACGGGGCGGTCTACGCGATGGCACTCGCGACGGGTGACGTGGAGACCCCGTACCTCCCGACGACGGCCTACTTCGAGATCAAGGTGGACCCCGAACCCGTGCGCATCTACAGCTGGCGCGGCTGGACCGCCGTGGAGATCGAGCGGGCCGGCCGCTGGGTACGCTTCTTCGAGACCCACGTCGAGGACCAGCTCCAGCAGCTCCTGACGAACGATCCTCCGCTGCCTCCCTGGTTCTTCCAGGCCTTCCAGGACGCGGAGCTCCTCTCGATCCTGGAGACCTCCTACGCCATGGCGCCCATGCCCACCATCGCGATGGGCGACTTCAACGTCTACCGGCACGAGGGTGACGCGAACCCGCCCACCTACGCGTTCCTGACCGGAAGCCCGTTCCCGCTGCCCGTCCCGATCGACCTCACCTCCATCCTCTCCGACGCCTGGGTGGCGGTGCACGGGGACGCGCTCGGGTACACCTGGGGCTTCTCGCCGGACCTGCGGTCGGGTGAGCTGACGACGACGCTCGACCTCGTGCTCGCGACGACCGGCGTCCGCCCCATCGCCTCCTACCGCGTGGGCACCCACGACAGGACCCGGAGCGGCCTCCACCCCTCCGACCACGCCGGCATCGTGACCGTCTTCGCGATCCGCTGACGGTCAGCGCGGGCGCCCGCCCTGCCGGGTCACGGCCGCGGCCAGGACCTCGTAGGGC
>JBAVCR010000401.1:0-3238 GCA_049586815.1 Anaeromyxobacteraceae bacterium | reverse complement strand
CCGCAGGGGTGTCGTAGAGCACGAGGTCGAAGTCGGGCTCGAGCGGGTCGAGCGCCCCGGAGAGCGCCCCTCCGCGCAGCGCCTCCTCGTACTCGACGGCGTCGATCGGATCGAGCCGGCCGCGCGGCAGGATGGAGAGCGCCGGGATCCGCGACTGGATGGCCGCGGCGCGCGGGGCGAGCCGCCCCATCATCACCTCGGCCAGTCCGGCCAGCGCCGTGTCGGAGCGCCCGAGCGAGTGGGTGACGCCGCCCTGCGGGTCGAGGTCGACGAGCAGGGTGCGCCGCCCGCGCCGGGCGAAGGCCACCGCGAGGTTCAGGCTCACGGTGGTCTTGCCCACGCCGCCCTTCTGGGCGGTGACGCAGATCCGCCTCACGGGGCGGTCCACCGCCCGAGCCAGCGCAGCACGGTCTCGTGCCACTGGATGCTGTTGGCGGGCTTCAGGACCCAGTGGTTCTCGTCCGGGAAGTGGAGGAACTCGCTCGGCACGCCGCGTCGCTGGGCGGCGGTGAAGGAGGAGAGCCCCTGCGTGTCGACCACGCGGAAGTCGCGCCCGCCGTGGACGACGAGGATGGGGGTCTTCCAGTTCTTCACGAGGTTCACCGGGTTGTGCTTCTGGTAGGCCTCGGGCACCTCCCAGGGCGTCCCGCCGTGCTCCCGCTCCGGGAACCAGAGCTCCTCGGTGTCGAAGTAGGCGTGGAACTCGTCCAGGTTGCCGTCGTGGTTGACGAGGCAGCGGAACCGGTCCGGCCAGGCGCCGGCGATCCAGTCGATCATGTAGCCGCCGTAGGAGGCGCCGAGCGCGCACACCCGGTCGCCGTCCATCCAGGGGAAGCGGGCGAGCGCCGCCGCGAGCCCCTTCTGGAGGTCCTCGAGCGGCTTGCCGCCCCAGTCGCCGCCGATGGAGTCGGTGAACCGCTGGCCGTACCCGGTGGAGCCGTGGAAGTCGATCATCACCGCGGCGTACCCGGCCGCCGCGTAGATCTGCGGATTCCACCTGTAGTGGAACTGGTCGCCGAAGGACCCCTGCGGGCCACCGTGGATGAGGAAGGCCACCGGGTAGCGCTTGCCCGGGACCTGCCCCACCGGCTTCACCACCCAGCCGTGCACGGTCTCCCCGTTCCACCCGGGGAAGGTGAACGGCTCGCGCTCGCCGAAGGCGATGGAGGCGAGGGCCGCCTCGTTCACGCGGGTGATGGGCGCGGCGCCGGAGCCGTCGGGGCGCACGGTCCAGAGGTCGGCCGGGGCGCCCAGGTCGTCGTGGGTGAAGACCACGAGCCCGCCCGCGAACGACGGCGCGTGGTTCGATCCCTTCCCGACCAGGATGCGCTCCTTGCCGGTGGCGACGTCGATGGCGAAGACCGGGTGGGTGCCGAGGTGATCGGCGGTGGTGAGGAGCGTCCGGCCGTCGGGGGACCAGGCGAGCGACGACGCCGACCGGTCCCAGCCCGCCGCGACCTCGCGGGGCTCCCCGTCCGGCCAGTCGCGGACCAGGATGCGGTGGCGATCGGCCTCGTAGCCGGGGACCGCCATCGCGAGCCACGCGAGCCGCTTGCCGTCCGGGGAGAAGGTGGGGTTCCCCTGCCAGGCCCGGTTGTCGGGCGTGAGGTTTCGCGGCGGGGCGGAGCCGTCGAGCGGGACGATCCAGAGGTCGAAGTCGGTCGACCAGGCCTCGGCGCGCCCGGCGTCCTTGGCGGCGAAGACCACCGACTTGCCGTCGGGAGCGAGGGTGAAGTCGTCCGACCCGCCGAAGGGGCGGGACGGGCAGTCGGCGGCCATGGATTTCATGAGGTCGACGGGGGCGCCTCCCGCCACCGGGACCGCGAAGAGGTGGTTGCGGCGGCCGTCGAGCCACTCGTCCCAGTGGCGCACCGGCAGCTGGGTGTAGAGCCGGCCGCTCGCCCGGGATCGGGCACGCTCCTCGAGCCGCTTCGTGGTGCAGGCGAGCGCCCCTTCCGCGGCGGCGGCGCACTCCGGGAACACGCTCGCCGACACCACGAGGGTCCGGCCGTCGGCGGAGAGCCGGAAGCTCGTCACGTCGAGGGGGAGCGTGGTGACCTTCTCCGCCTCGCCACCGTCGAGGCGGAGCCGCCAGACCTGCTGGGGACCGCCGCGTGCGGAGAGGAAGTAGATCGCCTTCCCGTCGGGCGACCAGCGCGGGCTCGACTCCGACTCCGGGCTCGTGGTGAGGCGCCGCCCGCCGGTCCCGTCGGTGCCGACGATCCAGAGGTCGGTGCGCCCCCGGTTGGCCTCCAGGTCGGTGGTGCGGAGCACGTAGACCACCTGCTTGCCGTCCGGCGACGGGCGCGGGTCGGAGACGCGCTGGAGCGTGACGAGTTCCTGGACGTCGAAGGGGTGCCGGTCGGCCGCAGGTGCGGGACCTGCGAGGCCGGAGAGGAGCGCGCCGGCGGCGAGGAGGGCGAGGGCGGGGGTGCGCATGGCGCCGGAGAAAAGCACGAACCCGCCCCTGCTGTCGACGCGGGCCCGGACCCGGCTTCGGGCCCCGCCCAGGCCGCCCCGGCGGGCGATTCTGGTACTCTCCGGCCCCGATGCGTGGGCTACCGAAGATCGCCTGTCTCGCGCTCCTCGCCGCGGCCTGCACGGTCACCACCACCGGGGCGCCGTGCACGACGGACCTCGAGTGCCCCTCCGACCAGGGCTGCGGGGCGAACGGCGCCTGCAGCACCGAGGCGCTCTCCTGCCCCGGGCACACCGAGGCCGGGCAGTGCCGGCCCGGGACCTCCTGCTCCTCCGGGCGACTCGTCACCTGCACGGCCACCGCAGGGGTCTGCTCCACCCCGGCCGTCGTCGACTGCCCGGCCAACCAGGCCTGCGCCGCGAACGGGGCGGGAGCGGCCTGCCAGTGCGCTCCCTCCTCCTGCAGCGCGGCGACGTCGTCCTTCTGCGACGAGGGCGGTCGGGTGGTGACCTGCGCGGAGGACGCATCGAACGCGCTCGGCTGCTGGTACGAGGCCTCGGCCGCGCCGTGCCCCGACCCGGGCGCGGCCTGCACCGAGGCCGGTGGCGCCG
Organism: Anaeromyxobacteraceae bacterium; assembly: GCA_049586815.1. GTDB lineage: Bacteria > Myxococcota > Myxococcia > Myxococcales > Anaeromyxobacteraceae > CAIOAK01. The sequence goes on along the minus strand of JBAVCR010000401.1, from coordinate 208 downwards.
CGTCCTGCACGTGCCCCACCGCCGGCGCCTGCACCGTCCTCGACGCGACCACCTGCGACGCAGGAGGCGGCCAGGTGCTGCGCTGCCGCCCCGTGGTCGAGGGGTCTGCCTGTCTCGCCTGGCAGCCCGCCACCGACTGCTCCGCGGGCGGGCTCGTCTGCGCGGCGGGCGCCTGCGCCTGCCCGCCCAACCCGGGGCCGGTTTACGT
>JBAVCR010000400.1:0-1968 GCA_049586815.1 Anaeromyxobacteraceae bacterium | reverse complement strand
CCGATGTAGTAGAGCTCGGACACCGGGACGGGGTGGTTCGCGTCCCAGCCGCGGATCAGGCCGGCGAGCAGGCGGAAGCGACCGGTCAGCCCCTGCCAGATGTCCTGGTAGAAGCGGAACTCCAGCGTCTCCCGGTAGAACAGGTTCACCTGGGTGCCGAAGATGGCCTCGGGCGCCAGGAAGGGCGGCGCCAGGTCGAAGGAGGCCGAGAGGAAGAACCCCCGGGTGGGGAAGAGCCGGTTGTCGCGCCGGTCCCAGGAGATGGCGAAGCGCGCCGCGCTCGTCCAGCCGGAGCGGAACCGGTTGTAGAGGAGCAGGTCCTGGACCGAGGAGGTCACCCGCACCTTCTCCAGCGTGTAGGTGAGGAAGAAGCGCAGGTCGTCGAGCCCGGAGAACCAGGGCGAGACCCAGGAGAGGCCGGCCAGCTCGTAGCCCCAGGTCATGGAGCCGCCCAGCGCACCACGGGTGAAGTTGGTGTAGAGGTTCTCGTTGGCGTACAGGTCGAAGGCGAAGGTCCACTTCGTGTCGAAGAAGTACGGCTCGACGAACTGGATCTGGCCGAGCTGACGCAGCGACGACCACTGGATCTGCAGCGAGAGGGTCTGGCCCCACCCGAAGAAGTTGTTCTGGCTGATCTGCCCGGTGAGGATGAAGTTCTCGTAGGAGGAGAAGCCGGCGCCGATCTGGAAGGTGCCGGTGGCCTTCTCCTTCACCTCCACCACCGCGACGATCCGGTCCTCGGCGCTCCCCTTCTTGGTGGTGATCTCCACGGTCTCGAAGAAGCCGAGCGCGGTGATGCGCGCCTTGGAGATCTTGATGGCGGCGGAGCTGTAGAGGTCGCCCTCGTAGATGCGCAGCTCGCGGCGGATGACCTTGTCGCGGGTCTTCTGGTTGCCCTGGATCTCGATGCGCTCGAAGAAGACCTTCTGGCCGGGCTGGACGTCGAAGGTGAGCGAGAGGGTCTTCTCCTTCGGGTCGAGGCTGGTGAGCGGGTTGACGTTGACGTAGGCGTAGCCCATGTCCTTGTAGAAATCGGCCACCGCGAAGAGGTCGTGGCCGACCTTGGACCGGACGAAGAGCTGCCCCTCCGCCGACTGGAGCAGCTGCGGCAGGAACGGGCGCATCCCCAGGAGCTCGCCGCTGAAGTCGAGCTTGCCGATGCTGTACTGCTCCCCCTCGTCGACGGGGATGCTGATGAACAGCATGGTGCGATCGGGGCTGAGGGCGATGGTGGGCTTGCCCACCTTCACGTTGACGTAGCCCTTCTCGAGGTAGACCGCCTGGATGGCCTGGAGGTCCCGCTGGAAGGCCTCCTCCTTGTACGTGCCCGCCGACGAGAGGAAGGCCAGGTATCCGCCCTCCTGCGTCTGCATGAAGGGGAGGATCTCCTCCTTGGAGACGTGCTCGTTGCCGACGAAGTGGATGCGGCGGACCTGGACCTTGGCCCGCTCGTTCACCACGAAGACCACCACCACCTGGTTGTCGGGCTTCTCGTCGATCCGGTAGCTGATCTCGGCGAGGTAGAAGCCCTTCTCGGTGTACTTCTCCTGGAGCTTCTTCACCGTCTTGCGCACCGCCGCCATGTCGAGGATGGCGTAGCGCTTGACCTCGATGGCCTCCTTGAGGTCGTCGGTGGAGATGTCGTCGTTGCCCTCGATGCGGAAGTCCTGCACCGACGGCTTCTCGACCACCCGGATGACGAGGACCGGGCGGGAGGGCGGCCCCTTCTCCTCGATGGAGACGTCGGCGAAGTAGCCGAGCTTCATCACCGCGCGGACGTCCTGCTGGATGGACTTCGCGTCGACGCGGCTGCCCACCTTGGTGGCGAGCGCCGCCTTGATGGCGTCCACCTCGACGCGGCGGTTGCCCTCCACCTCGATGCCGGAGACGGTCGGCTCGGAGGGCTCGGCGGCCTCCTCCGCGACCGCCGCGGTGGGCGACTCGGCGGGCGCCTTCGCGGAGGCCTCC
>JBAVCR010000399.1:0-5921 GCA_049586815.1 Anaeromyxobacteraceae bacterium | reverse complement strand
CGGAATGGTGTCACCCTGAGAGAGATTGGAATGGGCGGGAGGCGGGTCGAGGCCAGGGTGCGGAACGGGGCAAGCAATCAGTCCAGAGCCAGTGCCGGGGAGGTGGTGGTTGTGTTTCAGGGTCCCGGTCAGCGTGATGGTGGCGGCGGCGAAGTGGAGTGCCGGGACGATGAAGCGGATGCGGTCGGCGGCGCGAGCGGTAGGCGAAGATGTCAGCGATGTCCTGGGTCGAAAATGTGTCAGCGATGTCGGGAGTCGGCTTGACGGAGAAGGCGGGCGGCAGCTATATGGGTGTCTATTCGTATGTCACTCGTACTAGTGGAGCCCGCCTTGGTCAATCCCTTCGAGACTACCGAGCGCATCATGCAGACCTTCCGCCTGCCGCGGGACCTCGTTGCCTTCCTGCGCGACGAGGCCGACGCGGGCGGTCGCGACCTCACGGCCTACGTGAGCCGGCACCTGGGAGGCCTCCGGAACTGGTTCGGACTTCCCGAGGCAGCCATCCGGGTCCTCGAGGCGGACCGAGCGGCGCTCAAGCTTGACCGGTTCGACTACCTCTTGCACCTCGTCTACCTGCGAAGCCTGGAGGCCCGGCAGAAGGGCCCGGGCTTCGACGCCCCCCGTGGCCGGGGCAAGGACCGATAGGGCCAGGAGGACGCCATGGCGCTCGCCAGGGGGGCCTCCTGACCGACCGCGACCGGGTGCTGCTCTCGTTCGTGGGAGTCGCCCGGTACGTCTCCGCCGACCAGGTCCACCGCCTCTTCTTCGAGGGCAGCAGCAAGAAGCAGACGTACCGGAGGCTCTCCAAGCTCTGCGAGCCCGGAGGGAAGCCAGGGGAGGGCCCCTGCCTCCGAAGGCTCGAGTACCGGCGCCGGGAGGGCACGGCCGTGCCGGTCTGGGCGCTCGCGCCCTGGGGACGGGTGGTCGCGACCAAGGCCTACCCGTTCCTCCGGCCGCCCGCGTCGAGCGACATCGGCCACCAGTTCCTCGAGCACACGCTTCTCCTGAATGACGTCCTTGCGGGGCTCGTCCTGCGGCTCCGGAGTTCCCCCGAGTCGCCGCTCTCGGGCCTTCCGTTCGACTGGCTATCCGAGGATGACGAGACGCTTCAATTCGAGTGGAGCTCGCTCGACCGTCAGCCCAAGGGGAAGTCCCTTCTGAAGCCCGACGCCATCGTGGAGGGGAAGCTCTTCCGACGCCGGCTCTTCCTGGAGGCGGAGACGGGGTCGCAGAGCATCGCCACTTCCCACCCGGAGCGAGGCGGCGCCATCGTCGCCAAGGTGCGCCGCTACCTGCGCTTCGCGACGGGGCTCGTGCCGGGAACCCAGCGCACCTACTACGACGCGGCCTTCGACGACTCGCTACCCGCTCGCCTCGTGTTCCTCGTCCATTCGGCCGAGCGAAAGGATCGGGTGGAGAAGGTCGTCGCGGAGGCCTTCCGAATCGGCGAACGCGACCCGTTCAAGGTGATGGCACTCACGTTCGACGAGGCGCCGGACGTACTCGCCTCCTACCTCGTCCGCGGCATCCTGCGACCGCCGACCGCGGCGGAGAGGCCACGGATCATCGCGGTCGACGCGCTCGAGGCAGACCGCATCGGCCGGTGCATGGACGAGGTGGAGGCGGCGCTCCGGCGGTTGGGAACGGTCGCGGCGGCAGGCGGAGGTCCCGGGCAGGTAACGCCCGGGTTCCCCCACGTATCGCTCGTGACACTGCGCCGGTTCATCCACGAAGAGGTCCGAGGGAAGCGGCTGGACGGCGGCGCGAGCCCGAAGCCGGAGGGGGGCCCGTGGCGAGCCACCCGGTAACGCAGGGGTCGTTCACCTGGGACGGGCCTGCCCGTGAGGCTGGGCCGAGGCCCGTTCGCCTCCCCCGTCCTCCTGCCGGCCCCCGCTGGCTCACCGCCGAGGAGGCGACCGTGCACCTCGGCCTTCCGAGCAGGAAGGCCCTCTACGCGGCCGTCGAGCGCGGCCAGGTCCCGGCCCACCGGCTGGGGCGGCGCAGGCTACGGTTTAGACTCGACGAACTGGATTCCCTCCTCGGGCGTCTCCCCGAGTCCACGGGTGTCCGCTAGGATCCCCACCCGGAAGGCGTGCCCCGTCGCGAGAAAGGACTCGCGATGGTGAAGGTGAGGCCACACGTGGTGGCCATGAACCACGCCCCGGGGTGCCCGCGACTGGAGAGCGGGCAGGGCGGCCGGAAAAGCGGCCGCCGGCGTTGTGCTCCCGGGTGTGAACGCGTGACGAACGGGTGGGAAGTGGACCTCCTCATTCGCATGCCGGACGGGACTCGACACCGGGAACGGGTGAAGGCTCCCGTAACTGGCAAGAGCGCCGCGCTCCGGTGGGCGCAGGAGCGGGAGGCCGCCATCTACTCCGGCGCCGTGAAGATCGGTGCCGGGAAGGGGACCCAGGACGAAATCGACAAGAACATGACGGTGACCGAGCTCGTCGAGAGCTGGCTCGTGCGCCGGGAGGCGTCGGGCGTGGGCATCTTCCCGGACGAGCGGACGAGGCTTCGCAGCCACGTCCTGCCGCTCATCGGCAAGATGCCAATCCACGAACTGCGGCCACGACACGTGCGGGACATGGTGGCCGCACTCCGAGCGAAGAAGTCCCGCCTCGGCGGCGTGTTCGGGCCGAGGACGGTCCGGCACATCTACGCGACCCTTCACCACGTGCTGCACGACGCGGTGGTGGACGAGATCCTGCCGGCGAACCCTTGCGTGTTGCGGCGCGGGGAGCTGCCCAGGAAGGCCGACAAGGACCCCACCTGGCGGTCCGGCGCGGTCTTCACGCGGGACGAGGTGGAGCTTCTCGTCTCGGACGAGCGCATCCCGGAGGACCGCCGAGTCCTCTATGCGCTCGAGTTCCTCACGGGCATGCGGTGCGGCGAGGCTGCGGCGCTCCCGTGGAGGGCGTACGACCCGACGCTGGAACCCCTGGGCCGGCTCCTCGTCGCCGTCTCGTGGAACTCGCGCTCGAAGGCCGTGAAGGGCACGAAGACCGACCAGCCGCGGGAGGTGCCGGTGCACCCGGCCCTCGCGAGGATGCTCGCCGCCTGGAAGCTCTCTGGTTGGAAGCGTTTCTTCGGCAGCCAGCCGAAGGCGGACGACCTCATCGTGCCGGCGCACCAGGGCGGGAGCCGCAACGTCTGCTACTCCCTCATGGCGTTCCACGACGACCTGGCATTGCTGGGGCTACGGAAGCGGCGCCACTACGACACGCGGCGCACCTTCATCAGCCTGGCGCAGGCCGATGGCGCGAGGAAGGACGTGCTCCGCTGGGTCACCCACGGGCCGTCCGGCGACGTCTTCGACGCCTACACGACGCTTCCGTGGTCGGCGCTGTGCGAGGCGGTCGGGTGCCTGAAGGTGACTGCGAAGGAAGGGAAGGTCGTCGCCATGCGACAGGTGGCCGGTGTCGCGGGCGGTGAGGAGCTTGGAGCGCAGATGGAGCCGGGAGGCGCCGAGCCCGGCTCCGAAAACAAAACCCCCGCAACCATCACTGGTTGCGGGGGCTGAAACTGGCGGGGTGTACGGGACTCGAACCCGTGGCCTCCGGCGTGACAGGCCGGCGTTATAACCGACTTAACTAACACCCCAAGTCAAAAGAGCTTGGGCGGAGCAGGCTTCGAACCTGCGACCCTCGCCTTGTAAGGGCGACGCTCTACCCCTGAGCTATCCGCCCACGGACGGTCGAGCGGACGGGTTCTAGCTTGCCCGGTCCCCGGTGTCAACGATCGCCGGAACGCCCCAAGCGCCCGTCGCGTCGCGCCTTTAAATGAATGGTTTCGCGGCACGAGAAGGGCTAGAGGACCGGTCGAATGGGCTGGAAGAAGGGGCAGAAGCTCGTCCACCGGGCGCAACCCGCGTGGGGCGTGGGAATCGTGCTCGAGGTGGGCGAGGACGCACGCCGCCTCGCCGTCCGGTTCGCCGGGCGGGAGGGGGTCACGGTGGTCTCCGGCCGCGACCGGGCGCTCCACCCCGTTCCCGACGACACCCCCCTCGATCAGAAGGCCGGCGGCCTCCTCGACCGGCTCACGTCCGGCGATGCGGGCCCGGCGAGCGCCTTCGCGCTCCGCACCCGGGTGGCCCGGCTCGAGGCGCTCCGCCGCGCCGACGGCCTGGGCGCGCTCCTCTCCTCACGCGTCCACGTGCTTCCCCACCAGGTGGGAGCGGCGGGCCGCATCCTCTCCGACCGGATCCCGCGCTTCGTGCTCGCCGACGAGGTGGGGCTCGGGAAGACCATCGAGGCCGGGCTCGTCTTCGCGGGCCTGCGCCAGCTCGGCCTCGCCGAGCGCGTGCTCGTGGTCGTGCCCGAGCACCTCGCCTTCCAGTGGCTCGCCGAGCTCTTCCACAAGTTCAACGCGCTCTTCACCCTGCTCGGGCCCGATCGCATGGCGGCGCTCGGCGGGGCCGAGGCGGCCTTCGCCTCGACCCGGCTCGCCATCGTCTCGCACGAGCAGTTCGCCTTCGACCCGGCCGTGGCCGCCGCCGCGGCGGCGCGCCCCTTCGACCTCGTCGTCGTCGACGAGGCCCACCACCTCGCCGAGGACCGGCTCTTCGAGGCCATCGCGCCCGTGGCGCGCGCCTCGTTCGGCCTGCTCCTCCTCACCGCCACCCCGGTCCGGCTCGACCCGCGCGAGTACTTCCGCCTCCTCTCCCTCGTGGAGACGGTGCCCACCACCACGCTCGAGGCCTTCCTCTCCCGCCTCGAGTCGCACGAAGCGTACTCGGCGGTGGCGCGCGACCTGCTCGCCGGCGGCAAGGTCGAGGACGCGCTCGCCCGGCTGCGCACGCTCTCGCCCGACGACGCCGCCTTCGCGGCGCCGAAGGGGAAGGGGAAGCTCCCCTCCCGCCCCGCGCTGCTCGAGCACCTGGCGAGCCGCTACGGTCTCTCCTCCCGCCTCGTCCGCAACCGCCGCGTGAAGGTGGGCGCCTTCACCCGGCGTGTCCTGCGCCGCGAGGACGTGCCCGAGGGCGGCAAGATCGAGGCCGCGGCCGACCTCTGCGCCCGCCTCGCCCGCTCCGGCGAGAAGGTGCTCGTCTTCGGCGGCGACGTCGACCGGCTGCGCGAGCTGCAGGCCCGCATCGCCGCGAGGGGGCGGCTCGAGGCGCTCCTCTACGACGACGCCCAGAGCCTCGAGGCCCGCGACCGGCTGGTGGCCCGCTTCCGCGATCCGGAGGGGCCGATGCTGCTCCTCTCCGGCGAGTCCGGCGGCGAGGGGCGCAACTTCCAGTTCGCTTCGCACCTCGTCTGCCTCGACCTTCCCGACTCGCCGCTCACCCTCGAGCAGCGCATCGGCCGGCTCGACCGGCTCGGGCAGTCGCGCCCGGTGGAGATCCACGTCCTCGCCGAGCCCGGCGAGGAGGCCTTCCTCGCCGACCTCTACGAGAAGGAGATCGGCATCTTCGAGGAGCCCGTGGGCGGCCTCGACGCGGTGCTCGCGTCCGTGCCGGAGGAGCTCGCCGAGCTGCGGACGAAGCGCACCGAGAAGGCGCGCCAGGCCTTCCGCCGCCAGGTCGCCGAGCGGGTCGGGGAGGGGCGCCGCGCCCAGCACGAGGGGTACGATCCGCTGCTCGACGTCCGGTCGGCGTCGCTCCCGGAGCTCGGCGCGCTCGTCTCCGCCGCCTTCGAGCGCATCGGCGAGGACCCGCCCGGGAAGGACGAGGAGATCGCCACCTCGCTCACCACGCTCTCGACCTGGCTCGAGGAGGAGCTCGAGGAGCTGGCGGTCGAGGCCGGGCGCCGGGTCGGCATGGACGTCGACACCGACGAGAACGTCCACCCCTTCGAGGCCGCCTTCACCTTCGGCTCGGGCATGCGCATCGAGGCCCTGCCCGGCATGGAGATGCCGGCCGAGGAGCGCACGCTGCTCGGCAGCTTCTGGCGCGAGACCGCGGTGGCCCGGGAGGAGCT
>JBAVCR010000398.1:0-4714 GCA_049586815.1 Anaeromyxobacteraceae bacterium | reverse complement strand
CCACTCGCGTCGCCCGGCCGTCGTTCCGCGCGCGCCGGCAGCGTCGCGCACCTGCATCCGCCGCGACGTGATCAGGGCGCCCGCGAGTTCGCGAGGGGTGCGCGCCTCATTCGCGGGGTGACCGGATGGCCGCGCCCCCATCGTGCGCCAGCCGGCGGGTGGGGCCCTCACGAGCATCGCCTCCGCAGGCGCGCCGGATCCTCCCTCACGCGAGTGCGCCGCAAGCCGGCGAGAACGGCCGCCCCCGTCCGGGCGCCGAGGACCTGCGATGCGAGGGACGGGCGCCCGCCCGACCGGCGGCCTTCACCGACGGTGCCGCCGCCCATCCCCGTCACCGCCCCCGAAAACGAGGACGCCCGCCCCCTGGGAAGGGAGCGGGCGCCTTGACTCACCGCTGCGGGATGCTGCCTAGCCGTTGTGACAGATCTTGCACGTCGGGTTCGACCCGATCTGCTGCGTCGTGCCCTTCCACCCCGGCGGGTGCGGGTTCACGCGGCCCGAGGAGTGGCAGGCCACGCAGATCGAGTTCGCGCCCTGGTTGTGGCAGGCCGCGCACGACACGATGTTCTGCCGCGCCGCGCCGCCGTGGACCGAGATCCAGCCGGCCGGGTGCGGGTCGCGGATGCTCGCACCGCCCGGGGCGATGCCCTGGAAGGCGTGGCAGCTCTGGCAGTAGCCCGTGCCGTGGCACTTGCTGCAGCTCACCGGGTCGGCCGCCGCCTCCATGGAGTGGCGGGAGATCCAGTCGCCGCGGTGGATGAACTCGGCCGCCACCTTCTCCGGGAACTGCACCGACGGCGGCATGGGGCGCGTCGTCGCGGTGTGGCAGGTCGAGCACATCGTCTGGTCGTGGCAGGAGGTGCAGGTGTTGACGTTGTTCCGCGCCCACCGGCCGTGGGTCTCGAGGAAGCCCGCCTCGTGCGAGTACTCCTTCACGGGCTTCTCGTAGCGCTTCAGGTCGGTGTGGCACGGCGTGCAGCGGCCCACCGCGAAGTCCTGGGCGTGGTTGTGGCAGGCGGTGCAGGAGGCCATGGGCGGGACGGCAACCTCGAGACTGCCGGGCTCGGCGATCTTGGTGTGGCAGCCCTGGCACTCGTCCTTCCGCCCCTTCATGCGGGGCAGGTGGGCGGCGTGGTCGAACCGGACCACCGGCTCGAAGCGCTGCACCGGCTTGTAGTCCGGCATCGGGTCGTGGCACCCGCCGCACAGCTCCGACTTTGCCGGCAGCTGGACGTCGATGGCGTTCGTCCGCAGCGCCGCCGACTTGAGGATGGGCGCGTGACACTCCACGCAGGCCACGCCCGACTCCAGGTGGATGGCGTGCGGGAACTTGTACGGCTGCGGGGCCGACTCGGCCTTCTTGACCTGCGACTGGCAGCCGACCGCCAGCAGCAGCAGGGGAAGGAGGAGGCGCCGGGCGTTCATTAGTACACCTCCTTCGAGCGGTAGGTGGCGTTGTAGGTCAGCTTCACGAGACCGGAAAGGTAGCTCGAGAAGTAGGGCGTCGATCCACCTTGCAGGGCGCCGACCACGGCGAGCCCGTCGCCCAGGTCGTAGCCGAGCGTGGCCGAGCCGATGATCGACTGCTGGACCGCGTTCACCGGGTTGTCGAACCAGTAGCCCTGGAAGTCGAGCGTACCGGTGAAGCCGTACATGCGGAGCGAGCCGAAGGCCCGGGTCATCCAGTAGCCCTGCTCGGGGAGGAAGAGGCGCGCGCCCTCCACGCCGACCTTGGCGTTCTTGTTCGGGGTCCAGGTGACGCGACCGAAGTAGCGGTTGCCGTTGCCCGGCTGCTCGGGGAGCCCGGTGTCGCCCTCGATGATGTAGCGGTAGCCCACCTCGAAATCGACCGGGACGTGGAGGTTGAAGGCCTCGAGCCCGACCCGCGCCGAGCCGCCCACGTACTGGTGGGTGGTGTCGGCGAAGACCCAGAGGATCGAGTTGTAGGGCAGCGCCAGGGACGGGACCGTGTAGGTGTACTCGGCCAGGAACTGGAGGTGCGGCGTGACCGGGAAGACGAGGCTCAGGTTGGAGTCGGCGATCTGCGCGCCGAAGCCGTCGAAGTAGTTGCTCGCGAAGAGGCTCCAGTCGACGTAGCCGAGCAGGTACGCCCAGGAGACCGGCGAGAACTTGAGGTCGAGGGCGATGTCCTGCCGGGTGGCGTTGCCGCTGTCCCAGGAGAGCGCGGTGGAGACGCCCACGTTCACCCAGCTCGTCCAGGCGAAGCCGAGGCGGCCGCCGACGGCCAGGTTCCCGATGGTGGGGTTCGCCGAGTAGATGCTGCCGTAGGCGGTGAAGCGCTGCGTGGTGGGGGCGCCCACGTAGGCGTCGAAGGTGACCATCCTGTGGATGATCCACTGGAAGGCGCCGCCGTCGAGCTGCAGCACCCGCGAGTTCCCGTAGGCGATGCTCTGCCGGCCGAGGGTGAGCCGGACGGTGTTGTCCGCCCAGCGCCCCTGGACCCAGGCCGAGTTCAGGTCGGCGGAGAGCGCGCCGGAGTTGGTGAAGCCGTTCCACCAGGGGTTCGAGCCGAGGTTCGCCGCGCCCCAGCCGTCCACCTGGAAGTACAGCTGGCCGCCCGGGATTGCCACGTCGCGCCCGGTGAGGGAGAGCATCTCGTACAGGGGCACGACGTTCGACGTCGAGCCGTCCCGCCACTGGTTCTGCACGTTGAGTTGCGTGTTGGAGTAGACCTCCAACTCGCTCGCCTGGCCGACCCGTGGCGCGAGGAGCGCCGAGGTGACGAGAGCTGCGATGCCGAGCCTGAGTCTCATGTGGAGTCCATCCCGGTTCGGGTCCTTTGGTGCCGAAGCGACAGGAGCGGCCACCGCCACCCGGTCGGGGCGCGCTCGACCCGATCGAATACCGCAACGCGCGGGATTTTGACAGGTTCATGTCGCTCGAACGGGAGACGGGCGGGCGGTCAGGTGTGCGTGCGGGGCGCACCCCGATCGGGTAAACACGTTCACCCCACGGAGGTGCCTGCCTTGCTCGGATCGTTCGCTCTCGCCCTGGCGATCGCCCTCGCCCCGGCCGCCGCGCCCGCTGTCTCGACGCCGGCCGTCGCCGCGTCACCGGCCCCGGCCGCATCACCGGCCCCGGCCCCCACGCCGGAGGAGGCCCGCCGGTTCCTCGAGCGGCTCGACGCCGACTACCGGCGCCTCTACCTGAAGCTCAACACCGCCGACTGGGTCTCGAAGACCTACATCACCCTCGACACCCAGCGCCTCGCCGCGTGGGGGAGCGAGGACGTGATGGAGTTCCTGTCCCGTTCGGTGCACGAGTCGCTGCGCTACCGGTCCACCCCGCTCGACCCCGCCGCGCGCCGTCAGCTCGACCTCCTGCGCCTCGTCACCGAGCCGCCGCCCGCCCCGGCCGACCCGGCGCTGCGGGCCGAGCTCGCGGCCATCGGCGCGAGCCTCACCGCCATCTACGGGGAGGGGAAGTGGTGCGGCAAGGACGGCAAGGGGCCGTGTCGCGACCTGGGCGAGCTCGAGGACGTCATGGCGGAGAGCCGCGACTGGGACGTGCTCGTCGACGCCTGGGCCGGCTGGCGCACCGTGGCCCGGCCCATGCGGCCGCTCTACGAGAGGATGGTCGTCCTCGCGAACCAGGGCGCCCGCGAGATCGGGTTCGCGGATCTGGGCGAGCAGTGGCGCGCGGGCTACGACATGCCTCCCGAGGCCTTCGCCGCCGAGACCGAGCGGCTCTGGCAGGCGCTCCGGCCCCTCTACGAGGAGCTCCACTGCTACGTGCGGTCGAGGCTCCAGGAGCGCTACGGGAAGGAGCGGGTGCCGGACCGCGGCCCCATCCCCGCGCACCTGCTCGGGAACATGTGGTCGCAGGGCTGGGAGAACGTCTACCCCCTCGTCGAGCCCTACCCCGGCGTGGGCGAAGCCAACGTCTCCGCGGCGCTGGCGGCCGGGAAGTGGGATGCCGTACGCATGGTGAAGACGGGCGAGGACTTCTTCACCTCGCTCGGGCTCCCGGCGCTTCCGGACACGTTCTGGACCCGTTCCCAGTTCGTGAAGCCGCGCGACCGGGAGGTGATCTGCCACGCCAGCGCCTGGGACGTCGACCTGCGCTCCGACCTGCGCATCAAGATGTGCATCAAGCCCACCGAGGAGGACCTCGTCACCATCCACCACGAGCTCGGGCACAACTACTACCAGCGTGCCTACGAGGGGTTGCCGGCCCTCCTGCAGACCGGCGCGCACGACGGCTTCCACGAGGCCATCGGCGACGCGCTCGTGCTCTCGCTCACCCCCGAGTACCTCGTGAAGGTGGGGCTCCTCCAGGACGCCCCGAAGGACGAGCGGACGCTCGTGAACGCCCAGATGAAGACGGCGCTCGAGCAGGTGGCCTTCCTGCCCTTCGGCGTCGCCATCGACCGCTGGCGATGGGACGTCTTCGCCGGCAAGGTGAAGCCGGATCGCTACGACGCCTCGTGGTGGGAGATCCGCACGCGCTACCAGGGAATCGCGCCACCCGTGCCGCGCAGCGAGGCCGACTTCGACCCCGGGGCGAAGTACCACGTGGCCGCGAACGTGCCCTACGTGCGCTACTTCCTGGCGCGCGTCCTCCAGTTCCAGTTCCACCGCGCCATGTGCCGCATCGCGGGCGAGAAGGGGCCGCTCCACGCCTGCTCCGTCCAGGGCAACGCGGAGGTGGGGCGGCGCTTCGGGGAGATGCTCGCCCTGGGGGCCTCGCGCCC
>JBAVCR010000397.1:0-2700 GCA_049586815.1 Anaeromyxobacteraceae bacterium | reverse complement strand
GGACGGGGGGAGTCTCGGAGACCGGCGCGACGGGCCGGAGCCGGGCCGGGGGCGCCGCCGCCTCCCGCTCGAGCTCCTCCGCGAAGTCCTGCAGCTCGCGGGAGAAGTCGGCGAAGTCGCCGTCCGTCGAGGCGCTCGCCTCGACGCCGGAGGCCGCAGGCGCCTGTGCGGGACGCGGGTCGGTCGCCGCGACGGGCGCCGCCCTGGCCTCGACCGCCTCCCCCGCCACGGCGATGACGGTGTCGCAGCGCTTGCAGCGCATGCGGAAGGCGCGGCCGCGGAGCCCCTCGTCGACGACGTAGACCTTGCCGCAGCTCGTGCAGGCGAGACGCATCGCTTCTTGCATATCGCATTTCCGGCCTCGACCGCCTCGTCGCCCGTCGCCGGGAGAGGTCAACGGACGTTGACTGTGCGTGCGCACCTGCGCCCACATCCCGGCGTCGCGACGGCCACGCCGCCCGCTTGCGGGCACGCACGCAAGGTGACAGAGTTTGCCTCCGGCGCGAGCGGATTCCTGGCCGGCCCAGGTGCCCCCGACCGGTTCTCCCGGAGTCCGAGACGATGACCGCGAGGTTCCTCCCCTTCGCCGTGGCCTGCGCAGTCGCGCTCGCCCCGTCGCGCCCTGCGGCGGGCGCTCCCCCGCAGGCGCCGAAGGCGCTCCGCAAGCACAGCTTCCCGGTGAACCACGGCCCCCTGCCCCGCGGCGAGAAGGCGGCCTTCACCCACGCGCCCTATGCCGCAGAGGACTGCTCCCTCTGCCACGCCAGCGCGAACCCCCGCAAGCCGGGACCGGTCACCACGAAGGGCAACGCCCTCTGCTTCTCCTGCCACGACGAGTTCCAGGAGATCCTGCGCCGCCCCTACCAGCACGCGCCCGCCGTGGAGAGCTGCCTCAACTGCCACAACGCCCACGAGTCGAGGGAGCGGGGGCTCCTCCACACCGAGCTCGCGACCGGCTGCAAGGACTGCCACCGGCAGGTGAAGGAGGTCGCCGAGACCTCGCGGGTGCGCCACGGCGCCCTCGAGAAGGGGGCGAAGTGCGCCAACTGCCACAACCCGCACGGCACGTCGGTGGAGAAGCTCCTCACCCGGCTCCCCTTCGACCAGTGCGTGAACTGCCACGCGGTCGACGACATGCGCGACGACCAGGGGATCGTGCTGACGAACTTCAGGCAGTGGCTGGACGCGAACCCGGTCTGGCACGCCCCCGTGAAGGCCAAGGACTGCTCGGCCTGCCACCTGCCCCACGGCGGGGAGAACTTCCGCCTGCTCGTGGCGGCCTACCCGCCCAGCTTCTACGCACCGTACGACCCCGGGAGCTACGCGCTCTGCTTCGGCTGCCACAACGAGAAGGTGGTGAGCGCGGCGGAGACCCGGACGCTCACCAACTTCCGCGACGGGAGCCGGAACCTGCACCACCTGCACGTGAACAAGGCCGACCGGGGCCGCACCTGCCGCAGCTGCCACGAGGTGCACGCCTCCCGCCAGGCCCGGCACCTCCGCGACGGCGTCCCCTACGGCCCGAGGGGCTGGGTCCTCAAGGTGGGCTTCACGAAGACGGCGAACGGCGGGCAGTGCGCGAAGACCTGCCACGACCTGAAGACCTACGCGAGGGACTGACGACGCATGGACGGCCATCCGATGCGCAGGCGGATCCTGGCGGTGCTCGCGGCGGGGCTCCTCGGCTCGGTGTGGCCGCTCTGCGGGTTCGCCTTCGCGAACGTCGAGGTGGGTCAGCGCCTCGACGACGAGGAGCTCCCCACGCTCGACGGCGGCCGGGAGGCGCTGCTCTCCCGGAAGGCGCTCGCCAACGTGCTCGTCTTCTTCCGGCCCGGGCACGACCGCTCGATGGCGACGCTCAAGGCCATGGCCGGCTGCGAGAAGGAGTTCGCCGGACGGCCGGTGCGCTGGGTGGCGGTGGTCTCCGGCGGCCATCCGGCCGATGCGGTGCGGGCCACAGTGGCGGAGTCCGGCATCCGCATGCCGGTGCTCGTCGACGAGGGCGACCGCCTCTACGGCAAGCTCGGCGTCCGGCTCCACCCGGTGGTGGGGATCGTCGACGACCAGGGCACGCTGCTCGACTACGTGCCGTTCCACCAGGTGAATTACTGCGACATGATCCGGGTGCGGATCCGCTTCGCCCTGCACGACGTGGACGCGGCCGCGGTGGGGCGGGTGGACGCGCCCCCGAAGGCCCTCTACCCGAACGAGATCCCGGGTGCGGTGGCAGGGCGCCACGTGAACCTGGGCGAGAGGTTCCTCGCCTCGGGACAGGCGCCGAAGGCGGCCGACCAGGCCCGCATCGCGCTCGAGAAGGATCCCGGGATGGCCGCAGCCCACGCGCTGCTCGGCCGGGCGCTCGCGAGCCAGGGGAGGTGCCGCGAGGCGCTCTCCGCCCTCGACGCTGCGCTGCGGATCGACCCGGGAAACGCCGCCGCGGTCGAGGCTCGCCGCGCCTGCGAGGGAAAGCAGCCGGCGCGGTAGTCAGCCCGCGGTGCGGGTCGCCGCGTCCAGGTACCGCTCCACGAACCGCTTCGCCCGCCGCACCGCCTCCTCGAGCGGCGCGCCCCGGGCGAGCCACCCCGCCGTCGCCGAAGCGAGCCGGCACCCGGTGCCTCGCGCCGTTCCCGGCCTCCGCCGCCCGGCGATCCGCACCACGGTCCGCCCGCGGACGAGCAGGTCGACCGGGGCGCCCTCGCG
>JBAVCR010000396.1:0-1603 GCA_049586815.1 Anaeromyxobacteraceae bacterium | reverse complement strand
GAGGCCCCCGCCGCCGCGGAGGCGGCCATGAGGGAGCTCGACGCCGCGCTCGCCGCGGAGGAGCCCGTCACATGAGCGACCTCGTCACCCGCCGCTTCCGCCGCGCCAGCGCGCTGCGCGGTCCGCTCCTCTTCGTGCGGGGCGCGCGGCGCGCCCGTCTCGGCGAGATCGTCCGCATCCGCTCCGGCGGCGAGGAGCGGCGCGGCCAGGTGATCGAGGTCTCCGAGGAGCTCGCCGCGATCCAGGTGTTCGAGGAGACCCGCGGCATCGCTCCCGACCGGACCGAGGTGGTCCTGTCGGGCGAGGTGGCGACCCTGCCCGTCTCCCGCGCCATGCTGGGGCGCACCTTCGACGGCACCGGGCGGCCCGCCGACGGCCATCCCGCCCCGGTCCCCGAGGCCCTCGCCCCGGTGAACGGCGCGCCCATGAACGTCACCCGGCGGGCCAAGCCGTCGGAGTTCATCGAGACCGGGGTCTCCGCCATCGACGGCATGAACACGCTCGTGCGGGGGCAGAAGCTGCCCATCTTCTCCTGCGCCGGGCTCCCCGCCTCGCGCCTCGCCGCGCAGATCGTCCGCCAGGCGCGCACCCGGGGCGGCGAGCCCTTCGCGGTGGTCTTCGGCGCCATCGGCGCCCCCTTCCGCGAGTGCCAGGAGTTCCTCGACTCCTTCGCCGCGTCCGGGGCCATGCACCGGACCGTGGTGTTCCAGAACCGGGCCGACGATCCGCCCATCGAGCGGCTCCTCACGCCGCGCTGCGCGCTCACCTGCGCCGAGCACCTCGCCTTCACCCACGGCATGCACGTGCTCGTGGTGCTCACCGACATGACCGCCTACTGCGAGGCCCTGCGCGAGGTGGCGCTGGCCCGGGACGAGCTGCCCGGACGGCGCGGCTACCCCGGGTACCTCTACACCGACCTGGCGAGCATCTTCGAGCGGGCCGGCCGCCTCTCCGGGCGCCCGGGATCGGTGACCCAGCTCCCGGTGGTCACCATGCCGGACGACGACCTCACCCACCCGGTGCCCGACCTCACCGGCTACATCACCGAGGGACAGGTGGTGCTCTCGCGGGACCTCGACCGCCGCGGCGTCTTCCCCCCGATCGACGTGCTCCCGTCCCTGTCGCGCCTCATGGGGCTCGGCGCCGGCGAGGGGCGCACCCGCGCCGACCACCGGCCGCTCGCCGACCAGATCTACGCCTTCCACGCCCGCGGCGTGGACGTGCGCCGGATGGCGGCCATCGTCGGGGTCGCCAACCTGGGCGACGACGAGCGCCGCTTCCTCGAGTTCTCCGACCGCTTCGAGCAGGAGCTCGTGAACCAGGGCGACGCCTTCCGGTCGCTCGAGGAGACGCTCGCCACCGGCTGGCGGCTCCTCTCCGGGTTCCCGGCCTCGGCCCTCTCTCGCATCCGGCCCGATCTCATCGATCGCCACCGCCCGCGGGAGGGCACCTGAGCCGCGCGCCCGCCACGCGGATGGGGCTGCTCGAGGTGCGGGCCCGCCTCGGCCTCGCCGGCAAGGGGGCGCGGCTGCTCCGCGGGAAGCGGGAGGTCCTGGCGGGCGAGTTCTTCCGTCTCATGCGCGAGGTGGTCGAGGGGCGGGAG
>JBAVCR010000395.1:0-12679 GCA_049586815.1 Anaeromyxobacteraceae bacterium | reverse complement strand
GGGCTGCGCCTCCCCGACGGCCAGACCCGCTGGGCGCGGAACTTCTTCCTCTCGACGCTCCTCTACCTCGTCGCGGTCTTCATCGCCCTCTTCCTCTTCGCGCGCTAGCCCGTTCCCGTGACCTCCGCGCCGGCCAGGCCACCCGCCGACGCGGGAAGCGGCGCCTCGCGCCTCGCCGCCGACGGGATCCGCTTCTCTTACGGCGACCGGGTCGCGCTCGACGGCGTCTCCTTCGCCATCCGGCCCGGCGAGGTCTTCGGCTTCCTCGGGCCGAACGGCGCGGGGAAGAGCACCCTCTTCGCGGTGCTGGCCGGGCTCCTCTCCCCCTCCTCCGGCCGGCTCTTCCTCGACGACGCGGTCCTCGACCCGTCCACGCGGGCGCTGCGGGCCCGGATGGGCGTCGTGTTCCAGGAGCCGAGCCTCGACGCGAAGCTCACCGCGGAGGAGAACCTGGTCCTCGGTGCGGCCCTCTTCCGCGTGCCCCGGGCCGAGGCCCGGGTCCGGGCTGCGGACCTTCTCGCGCGCGCCGGCCTCGCCGACCGCGCCCGGGATCCGGTGGGGAAGCTCTCCGGAGGCATGCGCCGCAGGCTCGAGATCGCCCGGGCCCTCGTGCACCGCCCGGAGGTGCTCCTCCTCGACGAGCCCACCACCGGCCTCGACGCCCTCTCCTTCCGCCGCACCTGGGAGACGCTCCTCTCCCTCCGCGGCGAGGGCGGGACGACAGTCGTCCTCACCACCCACCGTCCGGACGAGGCGGCCCACTGTGACCGGCTCGCCATCCTCTCGCGCGGCCGGATCCTCGCCGTCGAGACCCCCGGGTCGCTCGTCTCCCGGATCGCGGGCGACGTCGTGGAGGTGGAGGCGGACGACGCGGAGGCCCTCGCCGCCGAGATCGCCGCTCGCTTCGGCGTGGTCGCCCGGGCCGTGGGCGACCGGGTCTCGGTCGAGCGGGAGCGCGGCCACGAGCTCGTCCCGCGCCTCGTCGAGGCGTTCCCGGCGGGGCGCTTCCGGTCGGTGTCGGTCCGCCGCCCCGGCCTCGCCGAGGCCTTCCTGCACGTCACCGGCGAGGACCTGGCGCGGGAGGACCGGCCGTGACCGGCGGCTACGACCTGGCCGCCGTCCGGGTGCTCTGGTGGCGCGACCTGGTGCGCTTCTTCCGCCAGCCCTCCCGCCTCGTCGGCGCGCTTGCCCAGCCCGTCCTCTTCTGGGGAATCATCGGCTCCGGCATGGCCGGAACGTTCCGGATGGCCGGCTCGAGCGACGGCTACCTTCGCTATTTCTACCCGGGCGTGGTGCTCATGGTGGTCCTCTTCGCCGCCATCTTCACCACGCTGTCGGTCATCGAGGACCGGCACGCCGGCTTCCTGCAGGCCGTGCTCGCGGGTCCCGCCTCCCGCGGGGCCGTGGTGTGGGGAAAGGTCCTCGGCTCGTCGAGCGTGGCGCTCTCCCAGGCAGCGCTCTTCCTCCTGCTCGCGCCGCTGGCGGGGTTCCCCCTCGGATCGATCGACTGGCCGGTGCTCCTCGCCGCCCTCGCGCTCGCGGCGGTGGGGCTCGCCGCGCTGGGATTCACCGTGGCCTGGATCGTGGACAACGTGCAGGGCTACCATGCCATCCAGATGACCTTGCTCGTGCCGCTGTGGATCGTCTCCGGGGCCATGTTCCCCGCGAGTCCGGATCATCCCGTGCTCGGCGCCGTCATGCGGGCGAACCCGATCGCCTACGCGGTCTCGGCGGCGCGGCGCGCTCTCTCCGGCCCCGACGCCCCCGGCGCGCTCCCCGGGTCGACCGGGCGCGACCTCGCGGTCCTCCTCGCCTTCGCCGCCGTCAACGTGGCCATCGCCACCCTCGCCTCGCGCCGCCGTGGAGCCGTGCGATGAACCTCGGAGAGATCCTCCCACCGGTGAACGCCACGCTGAACGCCACGAGCGCGGTCCTGCTCGTGCTGGCCTGGCGGGCCATCCGGCGGGGCGACCGCGCGCTGCACCGGCGGCTCATGCTGTCCGCGCTCGGGACCTCGGCCCTCTTCCTCGTGGGCTACCTGACCCGCGTGGCCCTCACGGGAACGCACCGCTTCCCCGGCACGGGGCCGCTCCGGACGGCCTACCTGCTGCTCCTCGGCAGCCATACGCTCCTCGCCGCCGCCATCGTGCCCCTGATCGGGTTTTCCCTCTTCTTCGCCTGGAAGGAGCGTTTCGCCGCCCACCGGCGCGTGGCCCGCTACGCGATGCCGGCCTGGCTGTACGTCTCGGTCACCGGCGTCCTCGTCTACGTCATGCTCTACTGGGTCGCGCCGATCGTCTCTTGACACCCGGGGCCCCGACCCGTAAACAAGGCCCCCTCCCCACCCGCGGGAGCCGTGCGAGTACGGGGCTGTAGCTCAGCTGGGAGAGCGCTAGAATCGCACTCTAGAGGTCGTCGGTTCGATCCCGATCAGCTCCACCATTCCGGGGGCCCGGTCCACAGTCTGGACCGGGCCCTCACCTTTTCGGCACACCCCGACTTTCCACCTTCACGTCACGGCCGCGCGACGATCGCGGGACTACAGTTCCGGGATGGTGCTCGCTGCGCTCGCGATGCAGCTCGTCATCGGCGGCGGTCTCGGACACGCGAACGGGGACCTTCCGGCCTGGGCCCATCCCGGTCCTCCGACGGCACCGGTGGCGATGCTCGTCGCCGAGGGGCCCACGGGAACCGACACCCCGGCCTGCCGCGGCGAGTTCTGCCAGCCCCGCGTCGTCATCCCCGGGCAGGAGCCCCGCTACGACACCCGCGGCAAGCGCACCGAGCTGGCCCTCGCCGCGCTCGACCGGCTCCAGCTCGGCACGGTCTCCACGCTCGCCCGGGCCGCCAACACGGTGGGGCTGCGGGTCGACTACCTCCCGCCCCAGCTCGACACGCTGAGCAGCGGCCGAGGGGGGTTCGGCAAGCTGGCCGTGGGAGTGCGCTGGCGCCTCGACGCCTTCCACGGGCCGGTCTGGATCGCCCCGAGGCTCTGAGGAACCCGGGGCCGTCGCCTGGCCCTACCCCCCGCCCCGCATCACCACGAACTGGGCGGTGACGGCGTCCATCGACTGGATGTGCTGGATGAACCAGGCCGGCACACCCTCGGTCACGTAGGCCGTGAGCCGGGCCGTGTCGCCCGTCTCGCGGAAGTGCACCTCCTCCGCCTCCATCTCCCCGAGGACCCGCTCGTGCTCCCCCTTGTGCACGGGGTAGGCAGGGAAGCCGGCCTTCTGCATGGCCTCCTCCTCGCGGCCGAAGTGCTCCTGGGTGTGCTCGAAGAGCGCGTCGAGGCGATTTAGGACCGCCTCGACGGGGACCTTGCCCGACTGGTGGCCGGCGACGGCGTCGGCGAGGTCGTTCAGGAGGCGGGCCTCCTCGCGGTGATCGTGGTTCACGAACGGCAGTGCGACCTGGGGGATGGCGTCGAGATCGACGAGGGGCATGAAGTCTCCGAGCGGCCCGGTGGGGGAACGGCGAAACGGGCGCCGATCTGTTAACTGTACGCGATGGCCGACGCCTCCCCTTCCCACGCCGCCGCCCCTTCCCTCGCCCGGAGCTTCACCTGGCTCGCCGTGGCCTACGCCGTCGCGATCGCCGCCGGCGTGGCGACCGCCATGGCGCTCTCCGGTCGCGATCCCATCGTGGTCGCCCTCGCCGCCGACGTCGTCGCCACGGCGGTGGTCTTCGGCTTCAGCCTCGCGCTCGGCAACTCCAGCATGTACGACCCGTACTGGAGCGTGGCCCCCATCTTCATCGTCCTCTACTGGGCCCTGGCTCCCGGCGGCGCCGACGCGGTGGCGCTCCGCCAGGCCATCGCCGTCCTGCTGGTCGTGGCCTGGGGACTGCGCCTCACCGGCAACCAGCTCGCCCGCTGGCACGGCCTCGCCGACGAGGACTACCGCTACGTCGACATCCGGAAGAAGACCGGCCGCTTCTACTGGCCGGCGAGCTTCTTCGGTCTCCACCTGTTCCCGACCGCCTGGGTCTTCCTGGGGCTCCTCGCCGTCTGGCCCGCCGTGAACGGCCCGGGGCGCCCGGTGGGCTTCCTCGACGCGCTCGGGCTCGCCGTCGGCGTCACGGCCATCGCCATCGAGACGGCGGCCGACCTGCAACTGCGCCGCTTCATGTCGTCGCGCCGCGAGCGGGGGGCGACGCTCGAGACCGGCGTCTGGGCCTGGTGCCGCCACCCCAACTACCTGGGGGAGATCGGCTTCTGGTGGAGCCTGTGGATCCTCGGCTACGCCGCCCGCCCGTCCTTCTGGTGGAGCGCCGTCGGACCGCTCGCCATCACGCTGCTCTTCGCCTTCGCGAGCATTCCCATGAAGGACCGGCGGATGCTCGAGAACCACCCGGAGTGGGCGGGGCGCATGAAGCGGCGGAGCGCCCTCATCCCGATGCCGTGGCGGCGGTAGCGCCCGGTCGGGCCACTAGGACGCGGAGCGCGGCCGCGTCTTCGAGATGAGCCAGAGCGACGCCGGCAGCGCGGTGAAATCGGCCACCATCGAGAGAAGGAACGCCGCCGAGGTGATGACGCCGAACTGGCGCAGCGGCGGGAAGTTCGAGACCGAGAGGGCGAGGAAGCCGGCCGCGTTGATGAGGGTGGCGAAGACGATGGCGCGCCCCGAGACGCGCAGCGTGTAGCGGAGCGCGTCCTCGAAGTTCCGCCCCTCCTGCCGCCCCTCCTGCAGGTGGTAGAAGAAGTGGATCTGGTCGTTCTCGGTGGTGCCGAGCACGGTGGTGGCGATGAGGATCGTCGCCACGTTGAGCGAGGCGCCGAGGAGCCGCATCCCCAGGAACGTGGCCAGGATGGCGAAGACCGACGGGATCATCGCCATGAGCCGCGCGGACGGGCTCCGGAAGACGAACAGGAAGGCGAGGAAGATGAGCCCGGCGGTGAGCGCGAAGCTCTCGGTCAGCGTGGGCACGAGGCTCGCCCCGACCTTGGCCTGGAGGAGCGACTCGCCCACGAGCTGCATCTCCACGCCCCGGAAGGCCGGGTCGCCGGCGGTGGCCGCGGCCCAGGCCTTCTCGATCTCGGCGGCGAGCACGTGGAACTCCTTCTCCTCCACGCCGGCGAAGATGACGGTGAGCTGGGCGTTCGCCAGGGTGTTCGCGTCGAGGAAGGCCCGCAGGTCCCCCTCGGTGAGGAGGAGCTGCTCCACGTCGGCGGCGGCGGCCTCGAAGGCCTCCTTCGTCTGCGGCAGGCGGTCGCCCTGCCCGGCCATGTAGCGACGCATGCGCAGGAAGGTGCTGGGGCCGACCACGCCCGAGACCTGGGGCAGCGCCTCGATGGCGGTGGTGAACCGGTCGATGCCGCGCAGGAACTCCGGATCGACGGCGCCGCCGGGCGGGGTGCGCACCCAGATGCGCGCCACGTTGAGCCCGGCCACGTGCTCCCGGAACCAGACCATGTCCCGGTGGATGTCGAGGTCGGGGTCGACGTAGTCGAGCGAGTCGACCCCCACCTTCATCGGGGAGACGAGGCCGGGGAGGCCGAAGAGCCCCACCGCGCCGGCGCCCGAGATGGAGAGCGCGCCCACCACGAGCAGCCAGCGGTGGCGCCAGGTGAAGACGGGCAGCACGTCGGCCAGCCGGTCGTAGATGCCGGTGCGGATGGCGACCGTGCGGCCGGTGGGGGTGCGGAGCAGCTTCTGGAGGGCCGGGAAGAGCGTGAAGGCGACGAGCCAGCCGAGCGCGATCCCCACCGCGGTCCAGACTCCCATCTCCCGGACCGGCCGGATCTTCGAGACCGCCAGCGCGCCGAATCCCAGGAAGGCCGCCACGGTGGATGCGGTGACGGGGAGGAACTTGTTGGCGAGCGCGAAGGCCTGGTGGGCGTCGACGTCGGTGCCCTCCGGCTGGTCCACGAACCGGGAGTGGAGGTAGACGAGGGTGGCGAGGGTCGTCACCATCACGGTGAGGGGCACGAGCGCCGACACCACCGTGAAGGAGAAGCCGAGGAGCGACCCCGCCCCCACCCCGAGCGCCACCGCCGTCCCGAGCGCGACCAGGATGGCCACGAGCGACCGCCAGGACCGGTACAGGAAGAGCGCGATGACCACGACGAAGATGCCGAAGAGCGGGAAGTAGCGGGCCGAGGCCGAGCCCGACTCGTGCTCGATCCAGGCCTCCACGAAGGGGGCGCCCACCTTGCGGATCACCTTCACGCCCGGACCGGGCTTGCCCACCGCCTCCTCGATGGCGGCGAGCGTCTTCGCCCGCTCCCGGGAGGCGCCGCCGAAGCCGGCGACCACGGTCTGGAAGCGGTCCCCCACGAGCCCCTGCCGGCGCAGGATGTCGGTGCCGGTGGCGAAGGCCTTGTAGGCCTCGGCCGAGGCGGCGTCGGGCTGGAATCCCGGGCGCACCCGGCGGAACACGTCGAGCCCGGAGACGGGGTGGACTCCCGGGATCTTCCCGAGCCGCTCCTCCAGCGCCGCCACCTCGCCGAGCACCTGGGGGCTCCAGGGGTCGTCCGACTCGAGGAGCAGCATCACCACCTGCCCCTCCGGGAAGACCTTCTGGAAGGCCCGGGTCGCCACGAAGTCCGGGTCGGTGGGGACGATGAGCCGGTCGATGGCCCCCTCCGACGGGATGCGCAGCGCGAGGACGATGGCGATGGGGAGGAGGACCGCGTACGCGGCGAGGATCGGCCAGCGCAGCGCCACCACGCGCCGGAAGACCCGTTCCAGGAAGGGGTGTCGTTCCATGGGTGCCGCGATTCGTAGCATTTGCCCGGCGGGGCGGGTAGTGCCGGGCGCCTACCCCCGGAAGGTGAAGTAGACCGCCCCGAGCAGGCAGAGCCCCGCCCAGAGGAAGTCGAGCTTCACCGGCTGTCCCATGTAGAAGACCGCGAACGGGACGAAGACGGTGAGCGTGATCACCTCCTGCAGGATCTTGAGCTGCGGGAGGGACATCACCTGGAAGCCGATGCGGTTCGCAGGCACCTGGATCAGGTACTCGAAGAGCGCGATCCCCCAGGAGACGAGGGCCGCCACCCACCAGGCGCTCCCGCGCAGGTTCTTGAGATGGCCGTACCAGGCGAACGTCATGAAGACGTTCGAGAGCACGAGCCCGACCGCGGCGACGAGGAGCTGGTTCCGGGCGACGAAGGCGTCCATCGGCGCCATTCTCGCCGGGTCGCGCCTCCCCGCTACTTCGCGGCCGGCCCCTCGCCCCGGAGCGCCCGGGCGGCCCCGTCGGCCACCGAGACCACGTGGAGGTCCTGCTGCGGGAACGGGATGGCGATCCCCGCGGCGTCGAGCCTCGCGGCGACGGCGGCGCGCACCTCGCTCGCGATGATCACGTAGCGGTCGAACTGGCCCGTCCAGCAGCGGAGCTGGAAGGCGAGCGCGCTGTCGCCGAAGCCCATGAAGAGCGCGCTCGGCGGGGGATCGGAGAGGACGCCGTCGTTGCTGCGCGCCGCGGCGAGGAGGACCTCCTGGACCATTCCCGGGTCGCTCCCGTAGGCGACCCCGACGTCGATCTCCAGGCGGCGCAGGCGCGAGCTCAAGGTCCAGTTCGTGAGCTGGTTCGAGACCAGCGTGGAGTTCGGCAGCACCACCTCGGCGCCCTGGAAGGTGGTCACGGTGCTCGAGCGGATGCCGATGTGGCTCACCGTGCCCATGGTGGTGCCCACGTCGATGACGTCACCCACGCGGATGGGGCGCTCGTAGAGCAGGATGAGCCCGGACACGAAGTTGTTCACCACGTTCTGCAGGCCGAAGCCGATGCCGACCGACAGGGTGCCGAGGATAACGGTGAAGCGGGTGACGTCCATCCCGGAGGCGAGGACCGCGGCGAAGAACCCGATGCCGACGATGGCGTACGAGACCGTCTTGCTGATGGCGACGGCCACCCCGGGCGGCAGGTGCCCGTCCCGGTCGAGGCGGGCCTCGAGCACCACCCGGAGCAGCCTCGCCACGACCACCGCGAGCCACAGCGTGATGGCGAAGGAGACGACGTCGCCGAGCGAGACGTCGAGTCCCCCGAGCCGGAGGCGGGCGCCGAGCACCGCCACGAACGCGCCTTGCACGGCGTCCCAGACCCGGAAGACGCGAAGCGTCCCGACGATCCAGAGGGCGATGGCCGCGAAGTCGATGAAGGAGCCGATCCTCTCGGCGAACCGCGCCTCCTCGCCCGTCTCGGCGAAGAAGCGGCGCAGCTCGGGCATCCGCAGCCCGCCGGCGACGAGCGCCCCGAGCACGCGCGACACCGCGGCGAGGAGCAGGGCGATCATCGCCATGGAGAGGGCGCCGTCGACGAGCAGGCGCCCCAGGCTCACGTTGCCGATCACGTTGGCGACGAGCCCTGCCGCGATGAACCCGGCGAGCGACCAGACCGCGAAGCGGACCTTCCACCGCCTCTTCGGGCGCCGGATGGCCCCGGTCCAGCGGGCGTCCGTGCGCAGGAGCCGCGCCGCCCCCACGAGCCCCACCACCGCGACGAGCAGCATGAGGATCCGCCCCGGCAACGAGTACTCGGGAAGGAGCGCTCCGAGGCGGGTCACGGCGTAGAGCGCGGTGAAGCCGTAGAGGGGCGGCCGCAGCTCCGGGGCCAGGAGGTTGCGGACCATGATGAGGAACGGCGCCATCATCACGAGCACGACGAGCTCGGTGAAGGCCGCGGGCGCCCGGGGGAGGAGCCAGGAGGTGAGCGAGAGGGCGACGAGCATCCCGGCCGCGACCGGATGCGACAGCACCTCGGCCGGGGCGGCCAGCTCCGGGTCGACGGCGGCCCGTACGGCGAACTTGCGGCTCGCCCAGGCCACGAGGACCACGCTCACCGCGAACACCAGCACGACCCAGAGGAGCCCCGTACCCTCCTCCCGGAAGAAGGCCGAGAGGGCGGAGGCGTTGTGCTGCAGGAGCCGCGCGAGCTGATCGCCGAAGTCCCGGACGGGCTCCTTCCGGGCGAGCACCGCCCAGATGGGCTTCGCCTCGATCTCGAAGAGCTGCTGCTCGCGCACAGCGTCGGCGCGCTCGGCGGCGGTGTTCCAGCCCATGATGCGGATGCGCAGGCTGCCGACCTTCTCCTGGGCGGCGAGCAGCCGGTCGAGGCGCGCCTTCACCGTCTTCTGGAGGTCGTCGATCTCCCTGCGGACCTGCTCGACCCGCTGGACGATCGACTCTCCCGCGCTCTCCGCCTTGGCCTGGGCCTCGGTGAGCTTCCAGGTGGCCGCCATCCTCTCGAGCTCCTTCTGGGAGCCGTAGGTGGCCTTCACCGCCGCATCGAGCTTGCTGCCCCAGCGGGCCAGCAGGGCGTCCTGGCGGAGCATCTCCTGGCGGAAGTCGACGAGGTCGCGGTCGGAGACCATCGCCATGGGCTGGCGGGTGAGCTGCTCGCCGGCCTTCTCGACGGTCGCCGCCACCTCCTCGAGGGGGGCGAGCATGTCGTCGAGGGCCCCGTCGGCGTCGGCCTTGCCGCGGATGACGCCGAGATTCCGGTAGGCGTCCACCGCGGCGGTCACCACCTGGGGCACGGGGATGGGCGCAGGCGCGGGCGGCCCTTCCGGCTTCGCCGCGGGCTTCGCGTCGCTGGGGGCGGGGGAAGCGAGGAGATCGAGCGGACCGGCCGCGGAGGCGAGCGCCGGCCCGAGGACGAACAAGGCGACCAGCCCGGCGCGGGCCATCTTGGGGAGAGGCATCCGCCGCAATCTAACCGAACGACGGCTGCTAGCGCCCGCCACTTTCCCCGCGCCGCGAGGTGCCTCGCCGCCGCCCGGCGCCCGCGAGGGCCAGGGGGGCCCGGACGGGTGCACAGGTGTCGCAGCTCGACCCGCACGGGGGCACGTCCTCCCCGAAGTGCCGGCCGAGGAGCTGGTGGCGGCAACCGCTCGCCTCGGCCCACTCGAACATGGCCCGCGCCTTCTGGCGCTGGAGGCGGGACGTGGCGGGGTCGTCGACCCCCTCCGCGAGCCGGTCGTGGGCCATGACGTCGGCCCAGGAGTAGAGGAGCACGCAGTCGGAGGGCTCGCCGTCGCGTCCTGCGCGCCCGATCTCCTGGCAGTACCCCTCCACCGAGCCGGGCATGTCGCGGTGGATGACGTAGCGGATGTCGGGCTTGTCGATGCCCATCCCGAAGGCCACGGTGGCGACGACCACGTCGGTCTCGCCCCCGAGGAAGGCGTCCTGCACCCGCTCCCGCTCCCCGGCCTCCAGCCCGGCATGGTAGGCGAGGGCCTTCACCCGGCGTGAGCGAAGGAACTCGGCCACCGACTCGGCCGACTTGCGGGCGATGCAGTACACGATCCCGCTCTCCCCGCGACGTGCGCGCACCCGGTCCAGGATCTCCTCGCGCGACCGGGGCGCGTCGCCCCCCTTCTTCACCACCTCGAGCCGGAGGTTGGGGCGGAAGACCGACCCGCGGAAGAGGGCCGGGTCGCGCATGCCGAGCTGCTCGGCGATGTCCTTCGCGACCCGAGGCGTGGCGGTGGCGGTGAGCGCCAGGATGGGGACGTCGCCGAAGCGCTGCCGGAGGCCGGCAAGGTTCCGGTAGGCGGGGCGGAAGTCGTGACCCCAGTGGCTGATGCAGTGGGCCTCGTCCACCGCCACGAGGGACAGCCGCGCTCCGGCGAGCGCGGAGCCGGCCGCCCCCTCGAGCCCCTCCGGCGCCGCGTAGACGAGCTCGAACTCGCCGCGGCGGATGGCAGCCACGCGGCTGCGCCGCTCCTCGGCCTCGAGGGAGGAGTTGAGGAACGTGGCCCGGAGCCCCACCCGCCCCATGGCCTCGACCTGGTCCTTCATGAGGGCGATGAGGGGCGAGACGACGAGGGTCACGCCGCCGAGCAGCCGGGCGGGGAGCTGGTAGGTGAGCGACTTGCCCGAGCCGGTGGGAAGCACGCCGAGGGCGTCGCGGCCGGCGAGCACGGCGTCGACGAGCTCCCGCTGGCCCGGACGGAAGGACGGGAAGCCGAAGACGTCGCGGAGCACGGGCAGCGGGTCTCCCGGAGCCCGGGGGACGCGGGGCGCAGCCGCGCGAGGGGCGGGAGGCGTGCCGTCGGGCGCTTCGACGGCGGGCGAGGCCCCGGTGGGGCGCACGAGACGCGCCGCCTCCGGCGTGAAGAGGTCCGGGCGGTCGCGACGCAGGTCCTTCAGCGCGGCGACGGCGGCGGCCACGCGGGCACGGGCGACGGCGTCGTCGGGAGGGGCCTCGCGAAGCGCCTCGATCTGGGATGCCACATCCGGGTGCTGCTTCATCGGGGGCGCACCGTAGCACCTCCGCTTCCCGGAGCGTTAGAGTCGAGGCAACGCCATGCGCCCGGCTCCCGGCACCCCGATCACCCTCGCTCTTGCGGCCCTCCTGCTCGCCTCCTGCTCCGCGATCTCCTCGGTGATGGGCGACCTGACCGGATCGAACAAGCAGAAGGAGCAGGAGGAGATGGTGGCGCGGGTGCAGCAGGAGGTCATGGCCTTCGCCGACGTGTACGTCGGCGAGATCCTGGCGCAGACCTCGCGCATCCCCTCCCCCTCCCGCGACGTCCAGGTCCGGCTGCTCACCTTCCAGTCCCGGCAGGCCGGGGCGGCCTACGAGATCGCCTCCGGCCAGAACCCCCTCGTGAACGTCGTCGACATGGTCATCCTGGTCACGGCCACCCGTGCCTGGGTCGACGACCGCTTCATCCCCCAGATCCTCGGGGCGGAGGGGAAGCCGCTGTCGGACGCGCTCGCCCGGCTGGAGCCGCAGGCCTGGCGCATCTCCGGCCAGGTCCTCGACGCCTCCCGGCAGGCCCAGCTGCGTCAGTTCGTCGCGGGCTGGGAGTCCCGCAACGACACGGGGAAGGACGTGTCGTCGCTCCGCCTCACCGACCTCTCCGCCACGACGGGGAGCTCCTCGGCCGGGCTGGGAACGACGAGCGACCTCCTCAAGTCGTTCGGCCTCGACCCCTTCGCCGGGATCGACCCGGCCGTGCAGGAGGTCCAGCGCAGCCGGCTCCTCGCCGAACGGGCCTTCTACTTCGCGAAGCGCTGGCCGAGCCTTCTCGAGATCCAGACGCGGCTCATCGCGCTGCAGCTCGCCGCGCAGCCGGCGCCCGCCGGCGCGTTCGACGACGCGCACCGCATCTCGCTCGCCGCGGAATCGGCCGCGAGGACGTTCGAGGGACTGCCCGGGCTCGTCGACCGGGAGCGCGAGGCCGCCGTCCGGCAGTTCCTGGACGCGCTCCAGGACCAGGAGACGCGCGCGCGGGCGCTGCTCGCCGAGATGCGCCGGACGCTCGACGCGGGCACCGGAGCGGCCACCGCCGTGCACGGCGCGCTCGGGTCCCTGGAGGGGATCCTCGCGATCACGAGCGCGCCCGCCCCGGCGGGCTCCCCTCCCGGCCACCCCTTCGACGTCCGCGAGTACACACGGGCGCTCGAGCAGCTCTCCGTCTCGGCGCGCGAGGTGGAGGGGCTCTTGCGCTCTTTGAACCAGGACGCGCCGCGGCTCGCCGCGCTCGTCGGCGACGCGGGGCGCGAGGTCTCCGACCGGGGTCGCGCGCTCGTCGACCACCTGTTCCAGCGGGCCATCGTCCTCGTGCTCGTGCTCGTGGGGTCGTCCTTCACGGCGGCGCTCGCCTACCGGTGGATCTCGTCGCGAATGCGCCGCTCCTAACGTGTCGCCGCCTCCGGGGTTCATGGGGGCAGACACCCGAGCCCCGGAGACACGCATGAAGATCCGCGCCGCCGCCGCCCTCGCC
>JBAVCR010000394.1:0-5167 GCA_049586815.1 Anaeromyxobacteraceae bacterium | reverse complement strand
GCTCCGCGGAGGAGGTGGACGCGGTGGTCCGGTCCGGCGGCGCCGCCCTCGGCGTGGCCGGCGACGTCACGGTGGAGGCCGACCTGGTGAGGCTCCGCGCCTCCCACGAGCGCGTGCTCGGCCCCTGCGACGTCCTCGTGCCCTGCGCCGGCGCGCTCGAGCGGGGGGCCGTCGAGTCGCTCGACCCGGCCGCCTGGCGGCGCGTCCTCGACGTCAACCTGACCGGCGTGTTCCTCTCGGTGCGCGCGGTGCTGGCGGGCATGCGGGCGCGCGGCCGTGGGCGCATCGTCGTCCTGGGGTCGATCTCCGCGCACCTGGGCACCCCGGAGGCCGCCGCCTACAACGCCTCGAAGTGGGGGCTGCTCGGGTTCACGAAGAGCCTGGCCGAGGAGCTGCGCGGCACCGGCGTCCAGGTGATCGCCGTCTCCCCCGGGAGCGTCGACACCCGCATGCTCGCCCAGACGCCGTTCCCGCCGGCCATGACGCCCGAGGAGGTGGCCCGGGTGGTGGGCTGGTGCGCGGCCGAGGCGCCGGACGCCATGAACGGCGGCGAGGTGGAGGTCTTCGGATGACGGACGCGCGGCCGGTCGTCGCCGCGATCGCGGAGCTGCGCGCGGCCTTTCCCGCGGCGAGGCTGGTCCTCGACGAGGAGCGGCTCGACGCCTACGGGCGGGACGAGTCGGACCTGGGGGTCTTCCCTCCCGACGTGACGGTGCAGGTGGAGACGGCGGAGGAGGTCCGCACGGTCTTTGCGGTCGCCACGCGGCACCGGGTTCCCGTCGTCCCCATCGCGGGGCGGAGCGGCAAGTCGGGCGGCTCGCTCGCCCTCCAGGGCGGCATCGGCGTCTCGGTGGAGCGGATGAACCGCATCCTGGAGATCCACCCCGGGGACCTCACCGCGCGGGTGCAGCCCGGCGTCGTCACCGGCGTGCTCCAGGCCGAGGTGGAGAAGCACGGGCTCTTCTACCCGCCCGACCCCAACTCGCTCGACCTGTGCACCATCGGCGGCAACGTGGCCGAGAACGCCGGGGGGCCGCGCGCCCTCAAGTACGGCGTCACCCGGGAGTACGTGCTCGGGCTCGAGGTGGTGGTCCCGACCGGGGAGATCCTCCGGGTGGGGAAGCGCACCATCAAGGGCGTGGCCGGCTACGACCTCACCGCGCTCCTCGTGGGCAGCGAGGGCACGCTCGGGATCGTGACCGAGGTGACGCTGAAGCTCGTGCCGCGCCCGCGCCACGTGGCCACGGCGCTCGTCTGCTTCCCCGACGTGGCCACCGCCGCGGCCGCGGTGAGCCGCGTGCTCGCCGAGGGGGTCGTGCCGCGCTGCCTCGAGCTCATCGACGACGTCTCGGTCCAGGCCATCCAGAAGGGCTCGCCGTTCCAGCTCCCGCCCGGGGCCGGGGCGGCGCTCCTCTTCGAGACCGACGGCAACGACCCGGACCAGGTGTTCGCGGAGATGGCGCGGGTGGCCGAGATGGTCCAGGGGAGCGCGGCGGGCGAGGTGGTCGTGGCGCAGAACGAGGCCCAGCGGCGGGACATCTGGGAGACCCGGAAGTACCTCTCGGTGGCGCTCGGAAAGCTCGGCGCCCGGAAGCTCTCGGAGGACGTCGCCGTTCCCCGGTCGCGCATCCCGGAGATGGTGGCCCGCTGCCGGGCCATCGGGAAGGCGCACGGGCTGCTCGTCGCCACCTACGGCCACGCCGGGGACGGGAACCTCCACTGCAACGTGCTCTACGACGGGGACCGGGAGCGGGCCGTCGCCGACGCGGCCGTGGGGGAGATCCTCCGGGCCGCCGTGGACATGGGAGGGACCATCACCGGGGAGCACGGGGTGGGGCTCGCGAAGCGGGACTTCCTCGAGTACGAGCAGGGCGGGGCGGTCGTGGCGCTCGAGCGGCGCCTCAAGGCGGCCTTCGACCCTCTCGGGATACTGAACCCCGGAAAGATCTTCCCCCCGTCCTGATCCGGATCAGGCAGCTCTGCCGGATCGCGTAGTGGTTGCGGCAGGTTCGGCGTGTTTTCGGGCCGTCTCTCGCCTTGACAACGATCGGCCGATCCGGCATCAAGGGTACCCCCTTGGCACCCGGTCAGGACTCGGCGGCCGCGTCCCGGACCCCCCGCGCGAAGGCACCCCTCAAGGAGACGAAGGAAGACATGCAACCCAACACTGGAAAGACCCGCCCGGTCGAGCAGGTGGAAGGCGTGACCATCCGCTTCGTCGGCGACTCCGGCGACGGCATGCAGCTGGTCGGCTCGGAGTTCACGAAGGCCTCGGCCCTCGCCGGCAACGACCTCGCCACCTTCCCCGACTTCCCCGCCGAGATCCGGGCCCCCGTGGGCACGCTCGCCGGCGTCTCCGGCTACCAGGTGAACTTCGGCTCCCGGGACATCTTCACCCCGGGTGACCAGCCCGACGTTCTCGTGGCCATGAACCCGGCCGCGCTGAAGACCAACCTCCAGGACCTCCGTCCCGGCGGCATCCTCATCACGAACAGCGGCGCCTACAACGAGGGCAACCTCGAGAAGGCCGGCTACAAGTCGAACCCGCTCGACGACGAGGCCCTGAAGAAGAACTACAAGGTGGTCTCGGTCGACATGGACAAGCTCACCCAGGCCGCGCTGGCCGGGTCGGGCCTGTCCAACAAGGACGTGGCCCGCTGCCGCAACTACTTCGCGCTCGGCATGATGTACTGGCTGTACAGCCGCCCCGCCGAGATGCAGCTCGAGAACATCCGGAAGAAGTTCGCGAAGAAGCCGGAGATCGCCGAGGCCAACGTCAAGGTCTTCACGGCCGGCCACGCCTTCGGGGAGACCACCGAGCTCTTCCTCTCCCAGTACACCGTGCCGGCCGCCCAGCTCGCCCCGGGCACCTACCGGAACGTCACCGGCAACACCGCGGCGGCGCTCGCCCTCGCGGCCACGGCCAAGCTCACCGGCCGCCAGGTGTTCCTGGGCAGCTACCCCATCACCCCGGCCACCGAGATCCTGGCCGAGTCGTCCTACTTCAAGGACATGGGCGTCGTGACCTACCAGGCCGAGGACGAGATCGCCGGCATCGGCTCCGCCATCGGCGCCTCCTTCGGCGGCTCGCTCGGCGTGACCACCACCTCCGGCCCGGGCCTCGCGCTCAAGTCGGAGATGCTCGGCCTCGCCGTCATCGCCGAGCTCCCGCTCGTCATCATCGACGTGCAGCGCGGCGGCCCGTCCACGGGCATGCCCACCAAGACCGAGCAGTCCGACCTCTACATCGCGCTCTTCGGCCGCCACGGCGAGGCGCCCATGCCGGTCATCGCCGCCCGCAGCCCGGCCGACTGCTTCTACGCCACGATGGAGGGCTTCAAGATCGCCACCAAGTGGATGACGCCGGTGCTCGTGCTCACCGACGGCTACCTCGGGTTCGGCTCCGAGCCGTTCCGCATCCCGGAGGAAGGCGAGCTCGAGCCCTACGAGGTCAAGTACCAGACCACCGTGAACGATGCCGCCGGCTACATGCCCTACAAGCGCGACGCCAAGCTCATCCGGCCCTGGGCGGTCCCCGGGACCGCCGGCCTCGAGCACCGCATCGGCGGCCTCGAGAAGGACTCCATGTCCGGCATGGTCTCCTACGACGGCATGAACCACGAGAAGATGGTGAAGACCCGCGCCCAGAAGGTCCGGAACGTCATCGAGGACGTCCCCGACGTCGAGGTCGAGGGCGAGCCCACCGGCGACCTGCTCCTCGTCTCGTGGGGCGGCACCTACGGCTCGGTCCGCGGCGCCGCGGCGCGCCTCCGCGCCCAGGGCAAGAAGGTCGGCCACGTGCACCTGCGCTGGCTGAACCCCCTGCCGAAGAACCTGGGGGCCGTCCTCAAGTCCTTCAAGAAGGTGCTGGTGCCCGAGGTGAACGACGGGCAGCTCGCCAACTACCTCCGCATGTCCTTCCCGGGTCTCGATCCGCTGCAGTTCAACCGGATCAACGGCAAGGCGATCAAGATCAGCGAGCTCACCGCCAAGGTGAACGAGATCCTGGGCTAGGCCCGAAAGGAACCATCGACCATGAGCCAGAACGGCCAGACCCAGAATCCCGTCCCGACGTACACCAAGAAGGACTTCGAGTCCGGCGTCGACCCGCGCTGGTGCCCGGGCTGCGGCGACTTCTCGATCATCAACCAGGTGCAGAAGGCCATGCCCAACGTGGGCGTGGCCCGCGAGAACATCGTCTTCATCTTCGGCATCGTCTGCTCGTCGCGCTTCCCGTACTACATGAACAACTACGGGATGCACACGCTGCACGGGCGCGCGCCCTCCTTCGCCTCCGGGCTGAAGGTGTCGCGCCCCGAGCTGATGGTGTGGGTCATCACCGGTGACGGCGACGCCCTCGCCATCGGCGGCAACCACTTCATCCACACCATGCGGCGCAACCTGGACCTCAAGGTCCTGATGTTCAACAACCGCATCTACGGCCTCACCAAGGGCCAGGTCTCCCCGACCTCCGAGCTCGGGAAGAAGACCAAGACCACCCCGCACGGCTCGCCGGACTACCCGTTCAACGCACCGGCCCTGGCGCTCGGCGCGGGCGCCACCTTCGTGGCCCGCACCATCGACATCGAGGGCGCGCACATGGGCGGCGTCATCGCGGCCGCCGCGCAGCACAAGGGCAGCACCTTCGTCGAGGTGTTCCAGAACTGCCCGGTGTTCAACGACGGGGCCTACACGTTCCTCACCGAGAAGGCCGTCAAGGCCGACGCCATCCTCCGCATGGAGGCGGGCAAGCCGCTGCTCTTCGGCAAGGACAACAAGAAGGGCATCCGCTTCGACGGCGAGAAGGCCGAGCTGCAGGTGGTCACGGTCGGCGAGGGCGGCATCACCGAGAAGGACATCCTCGTCCACGATCCGACCCGGAACGACCCGACCATCGCCTTCATGATGGCGAACCTCTCCGACCGGCCCGGCTTCCCGACCCCCATCGGCATCTTCCGCGACGTGCGCAAGCCCACCGCCGACGAGATGACCTGGGAGATGATCAAGGCCACGAAGGCCAAGAAGGGCGACGTCTCGCTCCGCAAGTTCCTCGCCGACGCCGACACCTGGCAGGTGAAGTAGGGCGCTTCGGGCATCGCGGCATCCGAGGGGCGCCGGCGCGAGCCGGCGCCCTTCTTCTATCTCGGGCGAGGCGGCGGAAACGCGC
>JBAVCR010000393.1:0-4674 GCA_049586815.1 Anaeromyxobacteraceae bacterium | reverse complement strand
GCGCAGGTGCGGCGCCGGGAGGGGGCATGGGGCGGGCCGGCGGAGGCATCCCGCCAGCGCCCGGGGGCATGCCGCCGGGCATGCCGGCGGGCATCCCGCCCGGCGGGGCCGCCGAGACCGCGACCTTCTCGAGCTCGGCCTCGTTCACGGTGATCTTGGCCTCGTCGCGGAGGCGCTTCACGTACTCGTCGAACTCCTTGGTGCGCTTCTCGCGCTGGAGACGCGACTGGATCTGCGGCTTCACCTGGTCGACGGTGCGGGTCACGCCCTCCTGGCGGCCGGTGACCCGGAGGATCCAGAAGCCGGTGGGCGTCTCCACGACCACGTCCTCGCCGTCCTTGGCCGAGAAGACGGCCGCGGCGAGCACCGGGCCGTACTGCTTCGCGTACTCCTCCTCGGAGCGGAAGCCCAGGTCGCCGCCCGCGGCCTTGCTGGCCACGTCGTCGGAGCTCGACTTCGCCAGGGTGGTCATCGCCTGCGGGTCCTTCTTCGCGTCGACCTTGAGCTGGGCGGCGAGCTTCCTCGCCTGGGCGCCCTTCTGGGCCCGGTCCTTGTCGGAGGCGGCCACGAGCACGCCGGAGGCGCGGACGCGCGGCGCCTTCACGAAGTCGTCCTTGTGCTCGTCGTAGAACTTCTGGACGTCGGCGTCGCTCACGTCCTTCGCGTCGCCCTCGCCGAACTTCTTCTGGACGAGCTTCTGCACCATGGCCTTCTTCATGGTGAGCTGGACGTCGGGGTCGTTCTGGAGCCCCTCCTTCTCGGCGGCCTTGGCGAGCACCTCGAACTTCACGAGGCTGTCGAGGAACTCCTTCTTCCGGTCGAGGTTCTGGTAGCGCTGCCGGAGGAAGGGGGACTGCTCGTCGAGGCGGGCCTTGAACTCGGCCACCGTGACGACCACCCCTTCTCCCTGGGCGACGGCCGGGCCGGTCTTCTGGACGCCGGGAGGGGTGGGCTTGCAGCCGGAGAGGGCGAGGACGACCGCGATTCCGGTCGCGGCGAGTGCGCGCGTCATCGAGGGGGACTCCTGTATTCGGTGGAAGGAAGTGCGGCTCCCCGGAGAACCCCCGGCGCAGGGCCGGCGTTCCCGGGCAGCCGCGGGAAAAAACCACGAAAACGCGCGGGGATCAAGGAGACCGGCTCACTCCGGCCGGGCGCAGGACGCGAGCCCGTGGAGCACCTTGCGGGCCTCCTCGAGCAACTCCCGGCCGCGGGTGGCCTCGGCGGCGGGGGTAACCGGTGGCGGGAGGGCCGAAGCGACGGAACGCGCCGGTTTTGCAGCGTTTTTCCGGGTCCCGCGGGCCGGCGTGGCCGCTGCGTTCCGCGCCCCGAAGGTCGCGACGAGCTTCATGTCGGGGGTGAGGCGGAGCGCCTCGCCGCTCCGCTGCACGTGCTTCGCGAGCAGGAAGGGGTCGAGCGCCGCGTCGGGCCCGAGGGTGAACACGAGCCGGCCCGGCCCGGCGTCGAGGCCGCGGATCCGGAGCGCCCGGAGACGGACCTTCACCGCCATGAGGTCGAGGAGGGCGTCGAGCTCGTCGGGGGTGTCGCCGTAGCGGTCCACGATCTCGGCCCGGGCCTCGTCGAGCTCCTCGTCCGTCGAGGCCTGGGCGAGCCGCTTGTAGAAGTAGAGCCGCTGGTGGACGTCGGGCATGTAGCCGTCGGGGATGAAGGCCGGCACCGGCAGCTGGACGTCGGGGTCGACGTCGTCCCGGGGCGCCTCCCCGCGCAGCTCGCGCACCGCCTCGGCGAGCATCTCGGAGTAGAGGTCGAACCCCACCGCCTCGATCTGGCCGGACTGGTCCTTGCCGAGCAGGTTGCCGGCGCCGCGGATCTCCAGGTCGTGGCTCGCGATGAGGAAGCCGCTCCCCAGGTCGGTGAAGCGCTGCAGCGCCTCCAGGCGGAGCCGCGCCTCGCGCGTCACAGGCCGGCGGGCCGGGACGAAGAGCCAGGCGTAGGCGCGCTCCCGGCTGCGGCCGACGCGGCCGCGGATCTGGTAGAGCTGCGACAGGCCGAAGTGGTCGGCCCGGTTCACGATGATGGTGTTCGCGGTGGGGATGTCGAGGCCGCTCTCGATGATCGAGGTGGCGAGCAGCACGTCGAGGTCGCGCGCGACGAAGCGGCTCATCACCTCCTCGAGCTTCCCCTCGCCCATCTGCCCGTGGGCCACGCCGATGCGGGCCTGCGGCACGAGCTCGCGCAGGAACTTCTCCATCGCGTGGATGGAGCGCACCCGGTTGTGGACGAAGTAGACCTGGCCGCCGCGCCGGAGCTCCTGCTCGATGGCCTCCTTCACCTGGCCCGGGTCGAACTTGGCGACGAAGGTGCGGATGGAGCGCCGGTCCTCGGGGGGCGTGGCGATGATCGACATGTCGCGCACGCCGGCCAGGCTCATGTGGAGGGTGCGCGGGATGGGCGTGGCGGTGAGGGTGAGGACGTCGACCAGCTTGCGGAGCTTCTTCAGGCGCTCCTTGTGGGCCACGCCGAAGCGCTGCTCCTCGTCGACGACCACGAGCCCGAGGTCCCGGAAGGCGACGTCGGTGGCGAGCAGCCGGTGGGTGCCGACGATCACGTCCACCTTGCCGGCGGCGGCGTCGGCGAGGATGCGTCGGACCTCCTCCGGCGTCTTCATGCGGGAGATGGCCTCCACCCGCACCGGGTAGCCGGAGAAGCGCTCACGGAAGGTGCGCTCGTGCTGCGCGGCGAGCACGGTGGTGGGCACGAGCACCGCCACCTGCTTGCGGGAGAGCACGGCCAGCATGGCGGCGCGCAGCGCGACCTCGGTCTTGCCGTACCCGACGTCGCCGCAGACGAGCCGGTCCATGGGGGCCCGGGGCGAGGGCGCCCCGCCGTCCCCCTCGGCGCGCCCCTTCGTCATGTCGGCGACGACGTCGGCGATGGCCCGGGCCTGGTCGGGCGTCTCCTCGTAGGGGAACTCGGCCTCGAACTCCCGGAAGACCTCGTCGGGGGCGGCGAAGGCGAAGCCGTGGTGGGCGGCCCGGGCGGCGTAGATGTCGAGCAGCTCGGCGGCCATCTTGAGGAGCTGCTCCTTCACCCGCGCCTTGCGCAGCGCGAAGGAGGTTCCGCCCAGCCGGTCGAGCCGGATGGCGTCGGGCGCGGCGCCGGTGAATTTCTGCACCTGCCGGAGCTTCGAGACCGGCAGGTAGAGGCGGTCGGCCCCCTCGTACTGCAGGACGAGGAAGTCGCCCTCCACGCCGCGGATCTGCATCTTGGTGAGGCCGCCGTAGCGGGCGATGCCGTGCTCCACGTGGACCACGAGGTCGCCCTCGTTCAGGTCGCGGAAGCCGGCGACGAGCGCGCTCTCCACCCGCGCGGCGCGGGCGCGCTTGCGCACCCGCCGGCCGAGGATCTCCTCGTCGGCGACGAGCGCGAGCCCGCCCTGCAGGTCGACGAAGCCGCGCGACACGTCGCCCGGGACGAGGTGGACGTGCACCGAGGGGTCGAGGAGCGCGCGAAGGTCCGCGGGCGGCGCGGCGTGGACCCGCGCGGCGAGCCGGCGGTCCTCGATGAGGCGGCGCAGCCGGTCGGCGGAGGAGGGGGAGTGGGTGGCGACGACCGAGACGACGCCGCGCCCGCGCCAGTCGAGCAGCCTCCGCGTGAACGGGGAGAGGGCGCCCTCGTCGCCGTGGGCCGCCTCGATCTCGCCGCGGATGGCGGCCGTGTCCCCGAGCGAGAAGCGGAGCGGCTCGGCCGTCCCCAGGAAGACCCGGTGGCAGCGCAGCGCGGGGAGCGGGGCGAGGAGCGCCTCCACCTCGGCCCGGTCGAGGAAGTGGGCCGAGGGCGGCAGCGCCAGCTCGTCCCGCCGCAGCGCGGCCGCGTGCTCGCGGGCCAGGTCCTCCCCGAGCGTGGAGAGGGCGGTCGACACGCCGTCGGGGTCGTCGACGAGCAGGGCCGGGCGCGCCGGCAGGTACTCGAGGAGCGCCGCGAGCCCGCCCGGGTGGAAGCCGGGGACGAGCGACTCGAGCCCGAAGAAGGGCGTGCCCGACTCGATGGCGTCGAGCACCTCGCGGACCTTGGAGGTGGGGCGGTCCACCTTCTCGGCGAGCTCGCGCACGGCGCGGACGGCTGCCTCCTTGCCGGCGGCGGTGAAGAGCGCCTCGCGCGCCGGCACCACCACGAGCTCCTCGACGTCGCCGAGCGAGCGCTGCGTGCCGGGCTCGAAGGCCCGGGCGCTCTCCACCTCGTCGCCGAAGAGCTCGAGCCGCACCGGCCGCTCGTGGAGCGGGCTCCACACGTCCACCACCGCGCCCCGCACGGCGAAGGTGCCGGGGTCCTCGACGAGCGGCACCCGCGCGTACCCCAGCTCGACGAGGCGGGCGGCGAGCGCGTCGCGATCGACGGTGACGCCCTTGCCGAGCAGCTCCAGGTGGCGCCCCATCTCGGCGCGCGGCACGTGGCGGCGGCAGAGCGCCCGCGCCGAGACCACCACGGCGCGGACCGAGGCGCCCGCGAGGTGCAGGCGGGCGAGCGCGGCGATCCGGTCCATCTCCAGGCCGCGGTCGGGGGAGAGGTCGTCGTAGGGCAGGACCGGGTCGGCGGGCACGCGCACCACCGCCGGGGCGCCCGGGGCGCCCGGGCCGAGGAAGAAGGCGAGGTCGCGGGCGAGGAGGTCGGCCTCCTCCTCGTCGACCGCCACGGCGAGGAGCGCGCGCGGCCCCC
>JBAVCR010000392.1:0-2382 GCA_049586815.1 Anaeromyxobacteraceae bacterium | reverse complement strand
CGGCAGGCCTGCGCGTCCTTTTCCGGGTCCACGTGCCCCACGGCGACGATCTTCATCGCCTGCCGCTCCTGGAGCGCCTCTCCGAGCTTCCGCAGCCGGCCCCGGGCGTCGTCGCCGAGGTCGGCGGAGCAACCGTCGAAGGGGATGTCCGTGAGCGGAGATCCGGGCGGGAAGACGACCGCCTTCGCGACCTGCAGCACCACCGTGCCGACCAGCCCCTCGTCGTCGGTCCTCGCGGCCACCGGCAGGTCGAGGACGATGTTCCCGTCCTTGTTGCGCAGGATGTCCGTGAGCATGCGGACCGGCAGGATGGTCGACTTGTCGCTCTTCACGGCCTTCCCGTAGGTGAGCTGGTCGACGCGGATGGCGTTCTCCGCGGCGATGTCGCCGTTCTCCACCTTGGCCCGCGACTTCACCGTGAGCGATCCCTGGTCGATCTCGAGTCCCAGGAAGGTGCCGGCGTAGGGCGTGGCCGTGGTGAGGTCGAGGCCGTCGAGCACGAGGAGCATGTCGGCGAAGGCCGGCTCCTTGAGTGGGGCCGCCTTGCCGGTGATGGTGAGCGGGGCGCCCTTCGGCAGGACGAGGCGGGCCTTCAGGTCGGCGGCCTTCCCGGGCTCGGTGGTCATCCCGGTGAGCCGCACGTCGATGTCCCGGACCTGCGCCTCGAAGTCGCCGGGGATGCTCCGGTCGGTGAAGTCGATGGTGCCCTTCGCGAGGTGGAAATCGTCGATCTCGAGCTTCTCGAGGGTGGACCCCTGCTGCGCCCTGGCCGGCGGCTTGCCCTTTCCCGCCGGGGCGCCCTCCGCCTTCGCCGGCTTCGCCACCTTCGCCTTCGGCAGGTTGGAGTTGCCGTCCCCGTCCATGACCAGGTTCGCGCGCAGGCCGGTGAGGTCCACCCTGGCGACCCGTACCTTCATCGGATCCACGTTGCCCTGGATGCCGTCGATGACGAGCGCGTCCCAGGCGAGGAGCTTCCCCCGGTTGCGATCGAGCACCTGGAGCCCGCGGACCGCGGCGGAGCCCCGGAACGTCCCGCCGAGCTTGTCGTTGCGGGTGGCGACGGCGGCGGAGAGGACGGCCTCGAAGCGGCCGCCGGCCACGATCACCTGGGCGTCGTCGTCCAGGTACGGCCCCGCCGAGGCGAGGTCGAACCCCTGGATGCGGACCTCGGCGTCGGCGGCGAGCGGCGTGGGGATGGCCCAGCCCTTCGCGGAGATGGTGGTCTCCTTCCCCCAGCGGGCCCCGAGCTCGAACGGGGTCTTGCCGGCGACGGGACCGGTCACGTCCTGGAGGAGGAAGTGGATGTCCTTCATCGAGAACGCCGGGAGCTCCTTCCGCGAGGCGTCGGTGAAGGCGACGTCGATGCCCTTCCCCTCCACCCTGGCGATCCGGTAACGGAGCGGAGGAGGCGCCGGGTCGGCCGGCTTCGCCTGCGGCATCTTCTTCCGCAGCCCGTCGGTGATCGTCTGGGGCGAGAAGGTCCCCTTCCGGTCGCGGGAGACCCGGACGTGGCCGTCGTCGAGCAGGACCGAGGCGACCTCGAGCTCGTTCCTCTTCTGGGAGAACTTCATTCCCTGGACGGCGAGGAGGCCGATGGTGAGGCCGTCCTTGCCGCCGAACGGGACCGAGACCTTGCGGACCTCGATGGAACCGTCCTCGAGCAGGAGGCCGCGCTGCTCCCCGCTCGTGGCGCGGGTCCTCAGGACCACGTCGCCGATCCCGAGTCTCGCGGGGCCCTTCTTCTCGTCGATCCGGATTTCGCTCAGGGTGACGGTCCCGTCCCAGCCGGCCTCACCGCCCCACTCCTTCGTGATCCGGTAGCTCGCCGTGCCCTGGATGGCGAGCTTCCCCGAGTCGACCTGGACCGGGATCTCGGCCGGGACGTACGACAGGTACACCGGGAGCGAGAGTCCCTTCAGGTCGATCTCCGCGCTCACCTCGGCGGCCTTGGGCAGCCCGCGCACCTTGGCCTCGACGACCAGCGGCGCGCCGTCGATCACCGCGCTGAAGCGCGGGTTGCCGTACTGGCTCGCCTGCTCCGGGATGGTGGTGAGGAACGGGACCACGAGCTCCCCGTTCCGGAGCGTGTGGAGCTCCTCCTTCGGGAGCGCCCGGTCGCGGAAGTCGATCGACCCGCCGGTGATGGCCACGTCGTTCAGCTGGATCGACGGCACCGGCATCATGAGGTACCTGAGCAGGTCGGAGAAGTTGTAGGTGTTGGGGCCGGTCCGGATGACGTTGAACGTCGGCCCCTCGAGCCGGACCTTCGAGATGACCGGCGCACCCCGCCAGATCGACGAGAGCCCCACCTTGGCCTCGGCGCTCGTCAGGGACGCGAAGGTGCCCACGCCGCCCGGCTCGGACATGGCGAGATCGCGGATC
>JBAVCR010000391.1:0-2284 GCA_049586815.1 Anaeromyxobacteraceae bacterium | reverse complement strand
GTGGGCAAGGACGACGTCGTGCAGGTGGCCTTCGACTACGGCCTCTTCACCGGCGCCTTCGGGTTCCACCATGGGGCCGAGCGGATGGGAGCATCGGTCATCCCGGTCTCGTCGGCGAGCGCGCGCCGCCAGGTGGGCATCCTCCAGGACTACCGGAGCACCGCGCTCGTCTGCACGCCGAGCCACGCGCTCACCCTCGCCGACGCCGCGGCGGACGCCGGCATCGCGCCCGGCTCCCTCTCGCTCCGCTTCGGCCTCTTCGGCGCCGAGCCCTGGTCGGAGTCGCTGCGGGCGGAGCTCCAGGCCAAGCTGAAGATCGTGGCCACCGACAACTACGGCCTCTCCGAGGTGGGCGGGCCGGGGCTCGCCGGGGAGTGCCTCGACCGGCAGGGGCTCCACGTGGCCGAGGACCACTTCCTCGTCGAGGTGGTCGACCCGGAGACGCTCGCGCCACTCCCCGACGGCAAGGTGGGCGAGGTGGTGGTGACGACGCTCACCCGCGAGGCGATGCCGGTGGTCCGCTTCCGCACGCGCGACCTCGCC
The DNA here is from genome assembly GCA_049586815.1 of Anaeromyxobacteraceae bacterium. GTDB lineage: Bacteria > Myxococcota > Myxococcia > Myxococcales > Anaeromyxobacteraceae > CAIOAK01. The sequence continues at coordinate 1,741 of JBAVCR010000391.1, read as the reverse complement.
TCGCTCACCCGGGTTCCCTGCGCCTGCGGGCGGACGCTCGCCCGCATGAGCCGGGTGAAGGGGCGCACCGACGACCTCCTCATCGTGAAGGGGGCACGCGTCTTCCCGTCCGAGATCGAGGCGGTCCTGCTCGAGGTGGAGGGCACCGAGCCCCACTACGAGATCGTGCTGGAGCGCCGCGAGGGGCGCGACGAGGCGCTCGTCCGGGTCGAGGCCGGGTCGCCCGGGGACGCGGCCCTGCGGACGGCCGTCGAGCGGCGGCTCGCCTCCGAGCTGGGGGTCGCCGTGGCGGTCGAGCTCGTGCCTCCCCGGGAGCTCACCCGCTCGGAGGGCAAGGCCCGCCGGGTGGTCGACCGCCGCCACCTCGCCTGATCGGCCGCGGCCCTCCGCTTCCGCCCCCGTCGCGCCGCGCCTGACGCACGGCGTCGAACGACGCGGAGCGTCAATCGAATGCGGCGAATTGGGGAGTTCGCCGCCTTGACAGTCGGCCTTTCGGCGAACAGAACGGGTACTTACGCGCGCTCCCGCGCCCCCCGCGCCCTGTTTCACACATCGTGACTGGAGGCAGAATGCCGCTTCGCCGCCTCGCGCCCGCGACCCTCCTCGCGCTCGCGATCTCCGCCTGCACGTCCACCGTGCCGTCGAACCCGAACACGGCCGTCGTCACGGCCCAGTTCGATCCCACGGCCGGTGTCCTCCCGCTGCCCAACGCCCTCGCCATCAACCCGCTGCTCAACCCGGCCCTCCTCGCGCCGGAGAACGCCCAGGACGAGCTGCTCGCCTACTTCTTCGGGCAGGGCGGCTTCCCGGCCGACCAGCTCCTGCCGCTCGACTTCCCCATCGCCGTCCTCAACGTGAACGGCCCGAACGACGTCACCCCCACCGCGCCGGCCATCGACCTCGGGTCGGTCGTGCCCTGCACGGGGCAGCAGGCGCCGGGCAACTGCAACCTCTTCGTCTACGACGCCACCGGCGCCTCCGGCGCGCAGTTCCCTTCCTACGTCACGACCTACGCGGCGGGCGCCACGGGCGGCACGCTGCGGATCACCCCCGTCTCCGGCGGCCACGCCACCACCTGGCGCCCCGGGGCGCAGATCTTCTACGCGCTCCGCGGCGGCGCGAACGGGATCAAGACCACGAGCGGCGAGCCACTCCAGCCCTCGAGCACCTCCTACCTGCTCCTCTTCGGCGGGCCGAGCGACTTCGCCTGCCCGTCCACCCACCCGAACTGCGCGCTCCAGACGCTCCAGCTCCTCCAGACCCAGTACCAGCCGGTCTTCGCGGCGGTGGCGAACAACGGCTTCCCGCTCTCCGACACGGTGGTGGTCGGCTCCTTCGGCGTGACGCCGCACGCCACCACCTGGGTCACCGCCGACGCCGGCTCCGGCACCGTCCCCGTGCCTTCCGACTTCATGCTCGACCCGGTGACGAACAAGGTCTCGGCCGCGGCCGCCACCGCCTTCGGCGTGCCCGCGCTCGCCACCCTCGACGGCTTCAGCACCACCGGCATGGAGGTCGCCCAGACCACGAGCTGGTCCGATTCCCAGCGCCGCTCGGTCTCGAGCCCGGTCCGGGCGGCCACCATCCGCAGCGCCGCCGACCAGGGCGTGTACCTGTACCGCCTGGGGGCGAGCGGGGCGACGGAGGTCCCGTCGTTCTTCACCCGCCCCCCGCCCTTCCCGGCCCAGATGGTCTTCACCCAGCCGCCGCCCATCACCATCGACCCGTCGACCGGGCTCTC
>JBAVCR010000390.1:0-6047 GCA_049586815.1 Anaeromyxobacteraceae bacterium | reverse complement strand
CGCCGCCTCGGCGCAGTGGATGATCGCGGTGCCCCCGCCTCCGCCTCCGGTGCGCATCGCCCCGTACCCGCGCCCCCCTCCACCACCGGTGTACGTGCCGCCCCCGCCCCCGCCGAGCCCCTTCTATTTCAACGTGGGCATCGGGGGCGGCGTGCAGGGAGGCTGGGACGCCTGGGGCGGATGGAGCACCGGGGGGCTCGCCTACGGCGTGGAGGTGGGCGGGAGGCTCGCTCCGCAGCTGCTCGCCGGCGTCGGCCTCGTCGGCCTCACCACCTTCGGCGACGCCTGGACCGGTACCCCGGGAACCACGCTGCTCGCCTACGACCTGGCGCTCACCGTCTTCCCCCTCGTCCGTGGCCCCTTCCTGCGAGCCGGGGGAGGGGCCTGCACGCTCACGGTGACCCCGCCGTTCGCCCCCGGCGTCACCTCCGTGGGCGGAAACGTGCTCCTCGGGGCAGGCTGGGCCTTCCCGGTGGCACTCCCGCTCCACCTCACCATCGGCGCCGACTGGACGTGGAACTTCCTCCCGCCTGCCGTCGGGACCTCGTACACGTGGGTGATGCGCGCCGGGATCGGATTCTACTGAGGGAGCGGCTCGAAGAGCCCCAGGGCCGCGCCCGCCGGATCGGCGATCACGGCCACGGTACCCACCTTCGGGACCTCCACGCGCGGGACGAGGACCCTGCCCCCCAGCTTCACGGCCAGGTCCCGGGTGGCCTCTGCGCTCTCGACGGCCACGTAGGTGGCCCAGTAGGACGGCCCGCCCGGCGCGGCCGGCTGGACGTCGGCGACCGGGACCCCGCCGCTCGTGAAGACGGTGCCCTTGCCGTCGGGCGTCCGGCCCGTGCCCATGCCGATCACCTTTCCATAGAACGCCACCGCGCCCGGGACGTCGGGCGTGACGAGCGTCTCCCAGCAGAACGTCCCGGGAGGAGGCAGGCCCGCGGGAGGGGAGCCCTCGTTGCTCGTGGGGTGGAAGGGCAGGAGGACGGCGCCCCAGGGATCCGCGGTGACGGCGAACCGTCCCACGCGCGGGATGTCGTCCGGACCGTGCAGCACCCTTCCACCCGAGGCGGCGGCCACCGCGACGGCGCCGTCGACGTCCTCGACCAGCACGTAGCTCGTCCAGGCCGTGGGCACGGTCCACTCCGGGGGTTTCTGGACGGCGCCGCAGATCTGCCGCCCGCCCCTCGATCCGAGCCAGTAGGTGCCGATCCCGTCCGTCTCCTCGCCCTTCCAGGTCCAGTCGAGCAGCCCGGAGTAGAAGCGGCGCGCGCCGTCCACGTCGTCGGTCGCGAGCTCGCGCCACACGAATGCGCCTGCATGCCAGTTCGGGTCGGTCATGGTGACCGTTCCCTATCGGCCGCAGCCATGGGCCGCAAGGCGGGTCACCACGCGGAGGACGGGGGTCAAAGTTCCCTTTCCCCTTCTCTTCGGGTGGAAACGGCCGGCCGCCGGGCACAGGACAGGCGCTCGTCGCACCCACCCGGCTTCACGAAAGGCAGGATCCATGAACAAGCCGCTCCTCCTCGCCGCGCTCGCCGCCGTCACCCTTGCCGCCCCGGCCCGCGCCACCGACGAGTCCGACGCCGTGGCCCCGATCGCGCAGTTCATCGACGGCTTCAACAAGGGGGATGCGAAGGCGGCGCTCGCGGCCTGCGCCTCGCCGGTCGTCATCATCGACGAGTTCGCGCCCTACCTCTGGCAGGGAGCGAGCGCCTGCGCGGACTGGGCGAACGACTTCGACGCCGACGCGAAGAAGAACGGCATCACCGACGGATTCGTGAAGCTCTCGAAGCCGCGCCACGTGTTCGTCGCCGGCGACCGCGCCTACGTGGTCGTCCCGACCGCCTACGACTTCAAGCGGAACGGGAAGAAGGTCTCCCAGAAGGACGCCACCATGGCCGTGACCCTCCAGAAGGGCTCGACCGGCTGGAAGATCACCGGCTGGGCCTGGGCGACGGGGAAGACGAAGTAGTCCTCCGCCGCGGCTGGCGCTACGCCTTGCGGCGCTCGTCGATCTCCTTGGCCAGCGCGTCGAGGCGGGCCTCCGGGGAGCGCGACCCCTCGCCGGTCCTCGCCTCGTCGGTGGCCTTTCCGGTGAGGTGGGCGGCGCCCGGGGCCCATCCCGGCGTCACGGTCGCGGCGAGGTCCTGCGCCGACCGGCTGAACATCCCGGTGAGCGGCCGGAGGGCGGCCTTGGCCGTGAGGTAGAGGCCGATGAAGGGGAGGAACACCACCATGAGGCCGCCGAGCGCCGGCATGATCACGAAGGCCGCAGCGGTCGGGACCTTCACGTAGTGCTCGGAGGCCGGGCCAGGGAGCTTCTCGCCGTCGCGGGCGACGGGGAAGAACTCCCAGTTCGACTTCGAGATGTAGTAGCCGCCGGGAACCGCGCTGCCGCCGTGGATGGTCGTCATGGTGTGTGCCCCTCGCTTTCTGGGACGAGTGTCGTCGATCCGGCCGGGCCTCGATATTGGGACGAGTCCCCAGCGCGCCGGGATTGAATCCGGAAGCGGGCTCGGGAGAACTCCCGACCCCGGATGGGGCGTGCAGGCGCTACGGGGAAGCGGTGCCGGGCGTGGGGTCCGGCGCGGCCGGCAATTCCACCCGGAACGTCGAGCCCTTGCCCGGCTCGCTGGTCGCGCCGACGTGGCCGCCGTGGGCGGTGACGATGGCGTGGCAGATGGCGAGTCCGAGCCCCATCCCCTGGCCGACGGAGCGCGTGGTGAAGAAGGGGTCGAACATGCGCTTCATCACCTCGGGCGTGATCCCGACGCCGTCGTCCGAGACGTCGATGCGCGCCATGCCCGGTCGTCCCCGGCCCAGGCGGATGCGGACGTTCGCTGTGCGCCCCTCGGGCACCGCCTTCACCGCGTTCGAGACCAGGTTCACGACCACCTGCCCGAGTTGCCCCTCCGAGGCGACGACGTCCGGCGCGTCCTCGTCCGCGACGTCGATGGCGGCCCGCTGGCGCAGCGCCGGGGGGATCCACCGCAACGCATTCTCCACGACGTGCGCGAGGGGAACGCGGGAGCGCGCCGGGTCGGGCCTCCCGAAGAGGGTGAGGTCCTTCACGATGGCGGCGATGCGCTTCTCCCCCGCCTGCGCGTCGCCGAGGGCGTCCATCACCTCGTCGAGCCGCGCGGCGAGGTCCTCCCGGTCGAGCGCCGCCCCGGACCGGAGCAGCGCCGCCATCCGCCGCGCCTCCTCCTCCACGAAGCCGTGGGAGGCGAGCGCGCCGCCGAGCGGGTTGTTGATCTCGTGCGCCACGCCCGCCACCAGCGTGCCCACCGCCGCGAGGCGCGAGGCGACGGCGAGCTGCTCGCGGAGCGCGTGCTCCTGGGTCACGTCGATGTCGACGCCGATGAAGCCCCGGAGACCGCCGTCGGGGCCGAAGAGCCCGGAGAGGAAGCCCTTCACCTGCGCGATCCGTCCCCCGGCGCCGACCATCCGGTACTCGCTCGTGCGGACCCTGCCCCAGGTGATCGCGGTGCGGTGGTCCTCGCGCACCCGTTCCCGATCGTCGGGGTGGACGAACTCCCGCCAGGTCCGGCCGAGGAGCTCCTCCGGCGTCGCGCCGACGATCGCGGCCGCCGCCCGGTTCGCGTACCGGACCGTGCCGTCGGGGCCGGTCTCGAGGATTCCCACCGGCGCGTCCTCGGCGAGCGACCGGAACCGCGCCTCGGCCTGGCGGAGGGCCTCCTCGGCCCGCTTCCGTTCGCTCAGGTCGCGGGACACCCCGAGGATCTCGACCACCTTCCCGTCCGAGCCGGTGATGGGGACCGCCATCACGTCGGTCCAGACGGTCGAGCCGTCCTTGCACCGGTACTCGACCTCGCCGCGGAACCGCTCCGGCGGGCGCCCGGCGGCGACGTCGTCGTGCAGCTTCTGGAAGTAGCCGAGCGAGACGGCCGCCGAGGCGGGCGGGTGGATCTCCTCGAGCGACTGCCGCATCGCCTCGCCAGGCGTGAAGCCGCGCAGCGCCTCGACGGAGGGGCTCACGTAGGTGATGGAGCCGTCCACGCCCATGGTCCAGACCACGTCGTTGGCGTTGTCGGCGAGCGTCCGGTGGCGCAGCTCGCTCGCCCGGACCCTCTCCTCGGCGCGCCTGCGCTCGGTGACGTCCAGGAACGCGGCGACGATCCGGCGCGGCTCCGCGACCATCGAGATCGACATGAGGCAGTCGCGCATCTCGCCGTCGCGCCGGACGAACCGGAACTCGTACCGGTCCGGCGCGCTCGCCGGATCCTCGAGGCGACGCCGGTTGTATTCCTTCAGCCGCGCCAGGTCCTCGGGCGCGACCTGGGTGGTCCAGCTTCGCCCGACGATCTCCTCCCGCCCGTACCCGGAGAGCTTGCAGTAGGCGTCGTTCACCAGCGCGATCGTGGTGTCGGGCTCGATGACGGCGATGGCCGCGGGGTTGGCGTCGAAGATGGCCCGCAGGAAGGCCTCGCTCCGCGCCAGCGCCGCCTCGGCGGACCTTCGGATGGTGACGTCCGTCACGATGCCGCTCCACGTCGGCGGCCGGCCCGGGCGGGGAGGCGCGGCGCTCGCCGCGAGGTTCACCCACTTCTGCCGCCCGGAGGGCGTGACGATCCGGAACTCGGTGGTGAAGCGCGACCCGGCCTCGTCGGCGGTGACCCCGTCCGCGAGCAGGCGCTCCCGGTCGTCCGGGTGGACCAGGGTCCAGAACGAGCTTCCGTCGCGGAGCAGGACCTCGGGGTCGAGCTCCAGGATCTCGCGGCAGGCGGGGCTCACGTAGGCGAGCCGGCCGGGGCCCTCCGGGTCGAGCGCGTACTCGAAGAGCATCCCGGGAACGGAGCCCGCGATCCGCTCGAGGCGCCCGGCGTCTTCCCGGGACGGCTCGTCGTCCCCCGGAGATCCTCCCGCCTGATCGCCCGCCTCGGACATCGCACCCGAGTGGAACAGGCCAGGGCCCGGCGATCAAGCCTTCTTCCCCCGGTACCCGGCAGGGCTCGCGAGACCGGACGGATGCGCCCAGGGTACGCCGCACCCCTGGGTCCGACCCGCAGGGAGTTCGCGAGGACGCGCTTCGGCGGTACGCTCCTCCCCGCGGGCGGGCCGTTCCCGCCGATGCGCACCATGACCGCGACGAAGGAAGGCCGACGGGGGATCGTGCAGTTCGTGGAGGCCTCGGCCGGCGGCTGGGACCCCGCGCTCCACGCACGCCTCCTCGGCGCCGCGAACGAATTCAAGGAGGGGGACGCCTCGGTCGGGCTCGCCGCGGCGTCGGAGGAGGAGCGTGGCCGGGCGCGCGCACTCCTCCTCGACACCCGCCTGGAGGAGATCGACGCCCACCCGCCGCTCGACGACGGGATGCACCGCGCCCTCCGCGCGAGCGTCGACCCCGCGGCCCGGGCGCGCACGGCGGGCTGGACCTTCGCCGAGCTGCGCCGCTTCCTGCTCGAGGCGGACGAGCCCGCCATCCAGGCCGTGATGCCCGGGCTCTCCAGCGACGTCATCGGCTGCGCCGTGAAGGTCCTCGCGAACGACGAGCTCGTGGCCGTCTCGGCCCGGATCGCGAACCCGCTTCCCGGCTCCCGGGTGGGCGCGCACGGCTACCTCGGGGCCCGCATCCAGCCCAACTCCCCCACCGACGACCCCGAGGACATCCGCTGGCAGGTCTTCGACGCCTGGTCCTACGCGGTGGGCGACCTGCTCCTCGGGACGAACCCGGTGAGCAGCGAGCCGGACCAGGTGCACGCCGTGGAGGCCTGCCTGCAAGACCTCCTCGCCACCTTCGGCCTCGCCGAGGTGATGCCCCACTGCGTCCTCGCGCACGTGGACGTCCAGGCCGAGGTCGAGCGACGTTGGCCCGGGAGCACCGCGCTCTGGTTCCAGAGCATCGCCGGCAGCGATGCCGCGAACGCCACCTTCGACCTCACCGTCGACCGCATGATCGCCCGCGCCGACGCGCGCACCGGCCGCTTCGGCCTCTACCTGGAGACCGGGCAGGGGGCCGACTTCACGAACGGTCACGCCCAGGGCATGGACATGGTCCTGCACGAGTCGCGCAAGTACGG
>JBAVCR010000389.1:0-1823 GCA_049586815.1 Anaeromyxobacteraceae bacterium | reverse complement strand
CCGGGCGCGCCCACCGGGGCCTCGCGCAGGACCTCGAGCTCGACGGGCGCGCAGGCCGCCGCGGCGACCACGCGGTCGAGGTCGCCCATGTTGCGCACCGGCTGGCCGGCCGCACGGACCACGAGGTCGAAGGGGGCGAGCGGCCCCGCGCTGCCGGGGAGGACCGGCGCGACCACCGCTGCCGGCCAGGCCGGCGAGACGCCGATGACGCCGCGGGTGACGGTCTCGACCGGGTTCGACTCCTTCTCGGGGGCCGGCACGATCGGGAGGGTGAGCCGCTGCCCGCCGCGATCGATGGTGAACTCGACCCGCTCGCCGGCGCGCGGCCCGATGGCCTGGCGCAGGTCGGAGAAGTGGCGGATGGGGATCTCGGGGCGGCCCGGGACGGAGAGCGAGACCACGCGGTCGCCGGCGCGCAGCCCGCCCCGCTCCGCGGCCGAGCCGGGCATGACGGTGCCGAGCGTGGGGCCCGGGACGGTGGAGCCGTTCTGGGAGAGCGCGAGCGCGAAGTAGATGACGACCGGGAAGACGAGGTTCGCGGCGGGACCGGCGAAGGCGATGACGAAGCGCTTCCACGGCGGCGCCTCGAGGAAGCCGCGGCCGCGATCCTCCGGGGCCACCTCGGCCCCCGGCTCGTCGCCGGCCATCTTCACGTAGCCACCGAGCGGCAGCAGGGCGAGCAGGTACTCGGTCTCGCCGCGCCGGAAGCCGAGGAGGCGCGGGCCGAAGCCGATGGAGAACTTCACCACCTTCACGCCGAGGGCCTTCGCGGCGAGGAAGTGCCCGAGCTCGTGGACGAAGATGAGCCCGCCGAGGAGGAGGACGATCGAGCCGACCTTGAGGAGGATGTCGCTTGCCATGGAGGATCCGCGCCCCGGCGCGTCCCGGGGTCATAGCCCGACAACGCGCGGCGCGCAGGGGGATTCCCGGGGCCGTGCCCGGGGAATGCCCCTACCCCACCCGGCGCAGCGCCTCGGCCCGGCCCCAGTCGGAGGCCTCGATGGCCTGCTCCACCGATCCGAGCCGCTCCACCCGGTGGGCGTCGAGCACCGCGGCGCAGGTCCGGGCGATGGCGTCGAAGGAGCAGCGCCCGGCGAGGAACGACTCCACCACCCCCTCGTCGGCGCCGGAGAGCACCGCCGGCGCCGTGCCGCCCATCTCGAGGGCACGGTAGGCGAGCGTGAAGGCGGGGAAGCGGGCCGGGTCGGGGGGCTCGAAGGTGAGCCGACCCACCCGCGCGAGGTCGAGGGGCGGCAGGTCGAGGGCGATCCGGTCGGGGTGCGCGAGCGCGTAGCTGATGGGCCCGCGCATGTCGGAGACCCCGAGCTGGGCCACCACCTGGCCGTCGACGTACTCGACCATGGAGTGCACGATCGACTCGGGGTGCACGAGGATGTCGATGCGGGCCGGGTCGACGTCGAAGAGCCAGCGGGCCTCGATGACCTCGAGCCCCTTGTTCATGAGGGTGGCCGAGTCGATGGTGATCTTGGCGCCCATGCTCCAGTTGGGGTGGCGGAGCGCCTCGGTGGGCGTCACCGAGGCGAGCCGCTCGGCCGGGTGGCTGCGCAGCGGGCCGCCCGAGGCGGTGAGGATGAGGCGCCGCACCTCGGACCGGTTGTGCCCCACGAGCGACTGGAAGATGGCGCTGTGCTCGCTGTCCACCGGCAGGATGGGCACGTTCCGCTCGGCGGCGCGGCGCATGACGAGCTCGCCGGCGAGGACGAGCGACTCCTTGTTGGCGAGCCCCACCGGCTTTCCGGCGTCGACCGCCGCCGCGGTGGAGCGGAGTCCGGCGCCCCCGGAGATGGCGGCGAGGACCAGGT
>JBAVCR010000388.1:0-14147 GCA_049586815.1 Anaeromyxobacteraceae bacterium | reverse complement strand
GCCGAGGGCCAGGCCGAGGACGAGGGCGACGGAGGCGAGCGTCATGCGGGCTTCCCCATGGAGCGGCCGAGGGCGCTGACGTAGCTCCCCTCGATCGCGGTGAACGCGAAGTACGGGACGAAGAAGGCGATCACGAAGGCGACCACGCTCTCGTTCGAGCGGGCCACCGCGGCCACCCCGGCGCCGACGAGCACCAGGCGGGCGAAGAACATGGCGGCGAAGACGAGGAGCGCCTGCTGGACCGGCTTCGCGGCGTTCCGGCCGAAGTGGCCGTAGGCGACGAGGGAGGCGAGGGCGGTCCCGCTCGAGATGGCCGCGCCGATGAGGGCGGGGCGGCGCGCGTCTCCGGAGAGGAGCGCCAGCCCGAGGGCCAGGGCCGCGACGAGCGCGGCGACGAGGAGGTGGCTCTTCACTTCTTCTGCCTTCCCAGGACCTGCCGAAAGAAGCTGATGAATCCGCCGACCATGCCGAGCAACGACCCGGCGATGAGGAACCAGGGCTTCTCGGTTCCCACCTTCCTGTCGACCCACCAGCCGGCGGCGGCGAACAGGCCGACCGACGCCACCAGGGTCGTCGATGCCGAGAGGTACGGACCTGCCTTCCGGTACGCCGAGGCCAGGCTCGAGAGGCCCTCTTCGTCGTCCTCCCCGCGACGCTCTCGATCGTCGGGGGCCATCGGGTGTCCTCTCGCCCCGCTCGCCGGAATCCCTTGTGAATACCGGGAGGAAGGGCGGAACCGTATAGCAGTCCCGGCCTTCTCCGTCAATGACCGGGACCTGGGCCCAGCGTCAGGCCTTCACGGCCTCGGCGAAGGCCTTCCGGGCAGCGGCGATGGTCGCGTCGACGTCTTCCTCGGTGTGCGCGACCGAGAGGAAGGCCGCCTCGAACTGGGACGGCGGCAGGTAGATGCCGTTCTCGAGCATCGTGGCAAAATACTTGGCGAATTTCTTCGTGTCGGCTTTCCGCGCGCTGGCCGCGTCGAAGACCGCGTCGGGGGAGAAGAAGACCGTGATCATCGAGCCGACCCGGTTCACCTGGACCTTCGCCCCGGCCGCCTTCGCGGCCTCCACGAGCCCGGCCTCGAGCCGCCTGCCCAGGACCTCGAGCTTCTCGTACTGGGCCTTCCCCAGCTGGCGGAGGGTGGCGATGCCCGCCGCCATGGCGAGCGGGTTCCCGGAGAGGGTGCCCGCCTGGTAGACCGGGCCGGCCGGGGCGATCCGGTCCATGACGTCGGGGCGCCCGCCGAAGGCGCCCACCGGGAGCCCGCCGCCGATGACCTTCCCGAAGGTGACGAGGTCCGGGCGGATCCCGTAGACCTCGCAGGCCCCGCCCGGCGCGAGGCGGAAGCCGGTCATCACCTCGTCGATGATGAGGAGCGTCCCGTGCTTCCGGCAGGCGGCGAGCAGCCCCGCGAGATACCCCTCGCGGGGGACGAGCACGCCCATGTTGCCCACCACCGGCTCGACGATGACCGCGGCGATCGACGCGCCGCGCTCGGCGAGCAGCTTCTCCACGGCCGGGAGGTCGTTGTACGGCAGCGTGAGGGTGTGGCGGGCCACGTCGGCGGGCACGCCCGGCGAGTCGGGGAGGCCGAGCGTCTCCACGCCCGAGCCGGCCTTCACGAGGAGCGGATCCCCGGCGCCGTGGTAGCAGCCGTCGAACTTGAGGATGTCGTCACGCCCGGTGAAGCCACGCGCCAGCCGGATGGCGGCCGTGGTGGCCTCGGTCCCCGAGGACACGAAGCGCATCTTCTCGATCCAGGGGGCCCGCTCGCGCACCACCTCGGCGAGCTGGATCTCCCGGGGCGAGGGGGCGCCGAAGCTGGAGCCGTTCTTCAGCTGCTCGTCGACCTCGCGGATCACCTCGACGTTGGCGTGCCCGAGGATGGCCGGGCCCCAGCTGCCCACGTAGTCGACGAAGGCGTTGCCGTCGACGTCGAAGATCCTGGAGCCCTTGGCGCGGGCGATGAAGAGCGGGGTCATGCCCACGCTGCGGAAGGCCCGCACCGGGCTGTTCACGCCCCCGGGAAAGAGGGTCTGGGCCTTCTCGAAGAGCTTCTGCGACAGGTCGGTCTTCACGGGATCTCCTTGGTGCGGCTCTTGACGTTGCGGTCGAGCGCGGCGTCGCGATCGCCGGGGGTGACGGTCTTCGCGGCCTCGCGCCGCTCCCGGACCATGTCCATGCTGGTGCGGAGTGCCTCGGGGTTGGGGTGGCCGTTCATGGCCTGTGCGTACAACTCGATGGCCTTGTCGAACCTTCCGGCGCGGGCGTGGATCTGCGCCGCTCCCTCGAGCGCCATGGCGGCGATCTCGGGGCGCGGGCGCCGCTCGGCGGCCGCCATGAAGGCGCCGAGCGCCTCCTCGGGCCGGTCCTCGAGCGCCCAGGCCTGGGCGGTGAGGAGCTGGGCGTCGTCGGCCTCAGGCCGGTCCGGGAAGCGCTCCCGGAGGATGCGGGCCTCGGTGCGGGCCTGCTCCCAGTTCTTCAGCTCGAGGTACTGGCGGGCCACGAGCAGCTGGAAGCGCGCGGCGTCCTTCGAGTCGCCCTGGGCCACCGCGGCGTACTGGGCGATGGCGGCCTGCCGGTCGCCGAGGCGCTGGGCGTAGATGTCGCCGATGGCGGCGCGGGCGTTCCAGGCCTCCTCGGTTCCCGGGTAGAGGGAGACGATGCGCCGGTAGTAGCCGATGGCCCCCTGGTAGTCGCCCAGGTCGAGGTAGGAGACGTCGGCGGCGTAGCGCAGGGCCCGGAGGCGCACGCCGGTCTCCCACTTCGGGATGGTGCCGTCGCCGAGCTCGCCCAGGATCTCCCGGTAGGCGGCGAGCGCGTCCGCCGCCCGGCCCTGGTGGCGGAGCGCGTTGGCGCTTTCCAGCTTCCCGTCGGGGGAGCTGCAGCCCGCGGCCAGGATCGCGAGCGCGGCGATGGCCGCGGCGATCGGCGGCCGCCTCAAGCCGGCTCGCCCCCCGGGGTCCCCTCGCCGCCCTCCACGTCCCCTGCCCCGCCGGTCTCGCCCGGCTCGCCACCCTCGGCGGCGCCGTCGTCGGCCTCGAGCACCGCGTCGGCCTCGCCGGCCACGAGCAGGTTCTCGGCGATGCGCGCCACCCCGGCCACCTGCTCCTCGCGCGACTCCACGGTGATGAGGCGGACCCCCTGGGTGTTGCGGCCGATGACGCTGATCTGGACCGCCGGCATGCGGATGAGCATGCCGCGGTTGGTGATGAGCATGACCTCGTCGGAGTCGACCACCGGCATCGCCGCCACCACCGTCCCGTTCCGCTCGGTGGCCTTGATGGTGATGATGCCCTTGCCGCCGCGGCTCTGGACCCGGTACTCGGAGAGCTCGGAGCGCTTGCCGTAGCCGTTCGCGGTGACCGAGAGGATGGTCGACTCCGCGGCGCCCTCGGCGGTGGGCGGCAGGCACTCGGCGCTCACCACCTCGTCGCCCTCCTCGAGGGTGATCCCCTTCACGCCGTAGGCGCCGCGCCCCATGGGCCGTACCTCCGACTCCTCGAAGCGGATGGCCATGCCCTGGGCGGTGGAGAGCAGGATGTGGCTCAGCCCGTCGGTGATGCGGGCGGCGATGAGGCTGTCCCCCTCCTCGATGGAGAGGGCGATGATGCCGGAGGCGCGCGGACGGGCGTAGGCCTCGAGCGGCGTCTTCTTCACGAGGCCGCGGCGGGTGGCGGCGAAGACGTAGGCGCCGCTGCCGGTCGCCTCGGTCCCCTCCCCTTCGGCGGCGTCGGCGTCCTCGGCGGCGGCCGAGCCCGGCAGGGCCGGCAGCTCGCGCACCGGCAGGATGGCGGCCACCTTCTCTCCCTGGGAGAGCTGCACCAGGTTCACGATGGGCTTGCCCCGGGCGGCGCGTCCGGCCTGCGGGACCTCGTGCACCTTGAGCCAGTAGACGCGCCCCCGGTCGGAGAAGACGAGCAGGTAGCTGTGGGTGGAGGCCACGAAGAGGCTCTCCACGAAGTCCTCGTCGCGGGTGGCCGCGCCGGTCTTCCCCTTCCCTCCCCGGCGCTGGGCCCGGTAGAGCGAGATGGGGTTCCGCTTCACGTAGCCGGCGTGGGAGACGGTGACCACCATCTCCTCTTCCTTGATGAGGTCCTCGACGTCGAGGTCGGCGGCCGCGCCCAGGATCTCGGTGCGCCGCTCGTCGGCGAAGAGCTGCTTCACCTCCTCGAGCTCGCCCACGATGACGTCGAGCAGCACCTTCTCGCTGGCCAGGATCTCGCGCAGGCGCGCGATGAGCTTCTGCACCTCGAGGAGCTCGTCGACGATCTTCTGGCGCTCCAGGCCGGTGAGGCGCTGCAGCTGCATCTCGAGGATGGCCTTGGCCTGGAGCTCGGAGAGCCCGAAGCGGGCCATGAGCCCCTCGCGCGCGGCGTCGCGGTCGGAAGCCTTGCGGATGAGCTCGATGATCTCGTCGATGTGGTCGAGCGCGATCTGCAGACCGAGCAGGATGTGCTCGCGGGCCCGGGCCTGCTTCAGCTCGAAGCGGGTGCGGCGCGTCACCACGTCGCGCCGGTGGGCGACGAACCGCTCCAGCATCTGGCGCAGCGTGAGGATGCGCGGCTGCCCGCCGTCGATGGCGAGCAGGATCACCCCGAAGCCCGTCTGCAGCGTGGTGTGCTGGTAGAGGTTGTTCAGCACCACCTGGGCCACCGCGTCGCGCTTCAGCTCGATGACGACGCGCATGCCCTCGCGCGAGGACTCGTCGCGCAGGTCGCTGATGCCCTCGATCCTCTTCTCCCGCACCAGGTCGGCGATGGACTCGACGAGCTTCGCCTTGTTCACCTGGTAGGGGATCTCGGTGACGACGATGGCCTCGCGCTCGGTCTTGGGGTGGACCTCGACGGTGGCCCGCGCCCGCACCGTGATGCTGCCGCGGCCGGTCTCGTAGGCCTGGCGGATCCCGTCGCGCCCCAGGATCATGGCGGCGGTGGGGAAGTCGGGGCCGGGGATGAAGCGCATCAGCTCGGCGACGGTGGCCTTGGGGTTCCGCATCAGGTGCACGGCCGCGTCGATCACCTCGCCCATGTTGTGGGGCGGGATGTTCGTGGCCATGCCCACCGCGATGCCGGACGAGCCGTTCACGAGCAGGTTGGGGAAGCGCGCCGGCAGCACGGTGGGCTCCACCGTGGAGTCGTCGAAGTTGGGCGCCCACTCCACCGTCTCCTTGTCGATGTCGGCGAGGAGGTAGTCGGCGAGCTTCTCCAGCCTCGACTCGGTGTAGCGGTAGGCGGCGGCGGGGTCGCCGTCGACGGAGCCGAAGTTGCCCTGCCCGTCGATGAGCGGGTAGCGGAGGTTCCAGTCCTGGGCCAGGCGGACGAGCGCGTCGTAGACCGCCGAGTCCCCGTGCGGGTGGTACTTCTTCAGCACCTCGCCGACCACGCCGGCGCACTTGGAGTAACGCTTGTTGTGGTGCAGCCCCTCGGAGTGCATCGCGTAGAGGATGCGCCGGTGCACGGGCTTCAAGCCGTCGCGCACGTCGGGGAGCGCTCGCCCGATGATGACCGACATCGAGTAGTCGAGATACGAGCGACGCATCTCGTCCTCGATGGCGACCTGGAAGCGCGGTGCCTCGGGGGGCGGCGCCGGAGGCGGCGCCTCGGGCGGGACGGGCGGGAGGTTTTCTTCGGCCATTCTCGGGGCCGTCGGGGGGGCGATCCGCGGGTGCGGACCGGCTTCCGGACGGACCCTTCTATCTAGCCGAATCTTGCAGGAATATCAACGAGAAAGCCCCGCAGGCAGGACGCCGGCGGGGCCTCGTTTTCGGGCCTTTTCCGGGCCCTTTCCGGCCTACTTCCCGGCGACGTCGAGGCGCGCCGTGGCGCGCCGCACCCGGGCCGACTCGACGGGGTAATTCTCGTCCCCCTCGGTCAGGCTGCGGAGCCGCTCGGTCGCCTCGGTGAAGGCCTTCCGGGCGCGGTCGATGTCGATCTCCTCGCGCTCCTCGGCGCTGTCGGCGAGGACGATCACCTTGTTGTCGGCGACCTGGAGGAAGCCGCCGCCGATGGCGTAGTGCACCTCGCGGCCGCCCTCCACGACCGTGAGCCGGCCGGGCTGGAGCTGCGACATGAACGGGGTGTGGTCCTTGCGGATGCCGAAGCCGCCCAGCACGCCGGGTGCGCGCACCTCGTCGGCCTGCAGCGTGGCGACGCGCCGCTCCGGGGTGACGATCTCGAGGGTCAGTGCAGCCATGTCGGTCCCCGTCCCCGGCTAGGCGCCGGCGGCGAGCTTCTTCGCCTTCTCCACCGCCTGCTCGATGGTGCCCACCATGTAGAAGGCCTGCTCGGGCAGGTCGTCGTACTTGCCCTCGACGATTCCCTTGAAGCCGCGGATGGTGTCGGCGAGCTTCACGTACACGCCCGGGTTGCCGGTGAACTGCTCGGCGACGTGGAACGGCTGCGAGAGGAAGCGCTGGATCTTGCGGGCGCGCGCCACCACCACCTTGTCGTCCTCGGAGAGCTCGTCCATGCCGAGGATGGCGATGATGTCCTGGAGGTCCTTGTAGGTCTGGAGCGTCTCCTGGACCTGGCGGGCCACCTCGTAGTGCTCCGGCCCGACGACCAGTGGATCGAGGATGCGGGAGGTGGAGTCGAGCGGGTCCACGGCCGGGTAGATGCCGATCTCGGTGAGCTTGCGGGAGAGCACCGTGGTGGCGTCGAGGTGGGCGAAGGCGGTGGCCGGCGCCGGGTCGGTGAGGTCGTCGGCGGGCACGTAGATGGCCTGCACCGAGGTGATTGCGCCCTTGTTCGTGGAGGTGATGCGCTCCTGGAGCTCGCCCATCTCGGTGGAGAGCGTGGGCTGGTAACCCACGGCGGAGGGGATGCGGCCGAGGAGCGCCGACACCTCGGAGCCCGCCTGGGTGAAGCGGAAGATGTTGTCGATGAAGAGCAGCACGTCGCGCCCCTCGTCGTCGCGGAAGTACTCGGCGATGGCGAGGGCCGAGAGCGCCACGCGGGCGCGGGCTCCGGGCGGCTCGTTCATCTGGCCGTACACGAGCACGCACTGGCTCTTCTGCGGGTCGTCGAGGTTGATGACGCCCGACTCGATCATCTCGTGGTAGAGGTCGTTTCCCTCGCGGGTGCGCTCGCCGACGCCGGCGAACACCGAGAAGCCGCCGCGCTCCTTCGCCACGTTGTTCACGAGCTCCATGAGGAGCACGGTCTTGCCCACGCCGGCGCCGCCGAAGAGGCCGATCTTGCCGCCGCGGAGGTAGGGGGCGAGGAGGTCGATGACCTTGATGCCGGTCTCGAAGGCCTCGACCTTCACGTTGAGGTCGGTGAGGGTCGGGGGCGGACGGTGGATGGGCTTCCAGCCCTTGGCGCCGATGGGGCCGCGCTCGTCGACCGGCTCGCCGACCACGTTCATGATGCGGCCGAGCACCTCCTTGCCCACCGGCATCAGGATGCCGGTGCCGCGGCTCTTCACCGGCATGCCGCGAATGAGACCCTCGGTCGAGTCCATGGCGATGGTGCGGGCGGTGTTCTCGCCCAGGTGCTGCGCCACCTCGAGGACCAGGTTGTCCTTCGCGTCGTCGATGCCGGGGTTGGTCACCGTGAGCGCCGTGTAGATCTCCGGCAGCGAGCCGGGCGGGAACTCGACGTCGACGACGGGGCCGATGACCTGGGTGATCTTGCCGCTCTGGGTCTGGGTCTGGGACATGTCGGTTTTCCTGGGATCTACTTGAGCGACTCGGCGCCGCTCACGATCTCGGACAGCTCCTTCGTGATGTAGGCCTGCCGCGCGCGGTTGTACTGGAGCGACAGCGCGCCGATCATCTCGGCCGCGTTCTTCGTGGCGGCCTCCATGGCGGTCATGCGCGCCCCGTGCTCGCTGGCGGCGGAATCGAGCAGCGCCCGCCACACCTGGACGTCGAGGTGGCGGGGGACGATGTCGGCGAGCAGCTGGTCGCGGCTCGGCTCGTAGAGGAAGTCGACCGAGGCGGTGGCCTCGGCGCCGGCGGTCTCCACCGGCAGGAGCTGCTTCAGGCGCACCACCTGGGCGATGGCGCTCTTGAACTCGTTGAAGAGCAGGAAGACCGCGTCGACCTCGCCGGCGAGGAAGCGCTCGGAGAGCTCGCTCGCGATCTCGTGCGCCTTCTCGAAGGAGAGCTTCGCGTGCACGCCGGTGTAGTCCTTGCGGATGAGCACCTTGCGGGCCTTCAGGCTGTCGCGCCCCTTGCGGCCGATGGTGGAGATCACCACCTCGTCGTAGCGGTCGGCGTTCTCCACGAGGAAGCGCTGGGCGCGCCGCACCACGTTGGAGTTGAAGCCGCCGGCGAGGCCGCGGTCGGACGTGACCACCACGAGCTCGGCGCGCCGGACCGGCCGCGAGGCGAGCAGCGGGTGGGCGGCCCCCTCCTCCGACGCGGCCCGGGAGGCCACGCGGTTGAGCGCCTGCTCGAGGAGCAGCGCGTACGGACGGGCCCGGGTGATGCCTTCCTGGGCGCGCCGCAGCTTGGCCGCGGCCACCATCTTCATGGCCTTGGTGATCTGCTGGGTGCTCTTGACGGAGCCGATTCGGCGCCGGATGTCGCGAAGGGAGGGCACGGTTCGCCTCGGGGCCTTCCTTACGCCTTCTGCTCGAACTGGAAGACGCCCTTGAACTCCTCGAGCGCGGCGTCGAGGTCCTTGCGGATCCCGTCGTCGAGCGCCTTCTTCTCCTGGAGCTTCTTGCCGATCTCCGGGTGACGGGCGGCGAGGAACTCGAGGAGCTCCTTCATGTAGCGCCCCACCTCCTCCACCGGCACCGCGCGGATCCAGTTCTGCCCCGACCCGTCCTTCTGGGTCGCGGCGTAGATCTGGATGACCTGCTTGTCGACGGAGAGCGGCTGGTACTGCCCCTGCTTCAGCACCTCGACGAGGCGCTCGCCGCGGGCCAGCGTCTCCTGCGTGGACTTGTCGAGGTCGGAGCCGAACTTGGCGAAGGCGGCGAGCTCGCGGTACTGCGCGAGGTCGAGCTTCAGCGTGCCGGCCACCTGCTTCATGGCCTTGATCTGCGCGGAGCCGCCGACGCGGGACACCGAGATGCCCACGTTGATGGCCGGACGGACGCCCTGGTAGAAGAGGTCGGACTCCAGGAAGATCTGGCCGTCGGTGATGGAGATGACGTTCGTCGGGATGTACGCCGAGACGTCGCCGGCCTGGGTCTCGATGATGGGGAGCGCGGTCAGGCTTCCCCCACCCTCCTTGTCGGAGAGCTTGGCGGCGCGCTCGAGCAGGCGGCTGTGGAGGTAGAACACGTCGCCCGGGTACGCCTCGCGGCCGGGCGGGCGGCGGAGGAGCAGCGAGAGCTGCCGGTAGGCGACCGCCTGCTTGGAGAGGTCGTCGTAGACGATGAGGGCGTGGCGGCCGGAGTCGCGGAAGTACTCGGCCATGGTGACGCCGGTGTAGGGCGCCAGGTACTGCATGGGGGCCGGGTCGGAGGCGCTGGCGGAGACCACCGTCGTGTACTCCATGGCGCCGTACTTCTGGAGCGTGTCGACGACGCGGGCCACCGTCGACTGCTTCTGGCCGATGGCCACGTAGAAGCAGTAGAGGTTGTTCCCCTTGTTGTTGATGATGGTGTCGATGGCGACGGCGGTCTTGCCGGTGCCGCGGTCGCCGAGGATGAGCTCGCGCTGGCCGCGGCCGACCGGCACGAGCGCGTCGATGGCCTTCAGGCCGGTCTGCATGGGCTCGTGCACGCTCTTGCGCTTCACGATGCCGGGGGCCTTGATCTCCACCTTGCGGGAGTGCTTCGACTCGATGGGGCCGCGGCCGTCGATGGGGTTGCCGAGGCCGTCGACCACGCGGCCGAGCAGCGTCTCGCCCACCGGCACCTCCGCGATGCGGCCGGTGCGCTTCACCGCGTCGCCCTCGCGGATCTCCTCGGCGTGGCCCATCACGGCGACGCCGACGTTGTCGTCCTCGAGGTTGAGCACGAGGCCGCGGGCGCCGGTCTGGAACTCGACGAGCTCGCCGGCGGCGGCGCCGGAGAGGCCGTAGACGCGGGCCACGCCGTCGGCCTGCGACAGCACGGTGCCGGTCTCGGAGACGTCGACCTTCTTCCCGTAGTCCTTGATCTGATCGCGGAGGATGCGACTGATCTCGTCGGCGCGGATGTCCATGTTCTTCGTCTCCAGCGGGTGGCTAGTGCTTCATGGCGCGGCGCAGCTCCTCGAGCTGCGACCGGACGGAACCGTCGTAGACCATGCTGCCGACCTGGGCGACCACGCCTCCCAGGAGCGACGGGTCCACGGCCGACTCCACGATGACCTCGGCCTTCTCGGCCTCTGCGAGCTTCACGGCGATGCGCTTCGCCTCCTCGGGCGAGAGCGGCACCGCGCTCGTGACCTTGGCGCGGATCCGCCCGAGGCGGGCGTCGGCGAGGTCGCGGAAGTTCGAGATGATGGCCGGCAGGTAGGCGAGGCGGTCGCGGTCGCCGAGGAGCAGGAGGAAGCTCTGCGCCTGGGCGGGGAGCGCGAGGGCCTTCCCGATCTCGCCGATCACGTTCCGGCGCTGGTCCTTCTCGAAGAGGGGACTCGAGAGCGCCTCGCGGAGCTCCGGCGACGCGGAGAGCGTGCGTCCGAGCGCCTCGAGACCGCTCGACCACTGCTCGACCTGGCCTTGCTCGTCTGCCAGGGAGAACAAGGCTTTGGCGTACCGGCGGGCGATGGAGCCGACGATCATAAGGGGGCCGCTAACTAGCACCTCGGAAGGTCGCCGGTCAAGGAGAAGGACCCCACGTGACGCGCACTTGGCTCGGGGGGCGGGGAGGGGGCTCCCGGCGCGCTTGACGGGGTAGGGGAGGTGCTTACCTTCCTCTCGCCTGGGAACAACGAACCAAGGAGGATAACCATGGCAATTATCACGCGATTCGACCCCTTCCGCGACCTCGCCCGGCTCCAGGAGGAGATGGGGCGGCTGTTCGACGAGCGCAACACCCAGCCCGCCGAGTCCCTCGGCTGGACGCCGGCCTGCGACGTCTTCGAGGACCAGGACGAGGTGGTCATCCGGGCGGCGCTCGCCGGGGTGGACCCGAAGGACGTCGAGATCCGGGTGGAGAACGGGGTGCTCACCCTGAAGGGCGAGCGCAAGATCGAGAAGGAGGAGCAGAAGGAGAACTACCACCGGGTCGAGATGGCCTACGGCTACTTCACCCGGACCTTCGCGCTCCCCACCTCGGTCGACCCCGAGAAGGTTCACGCGGAGTCGAAGCACGGCGTGCTCGCCGTCCACCTGCCGAAGCGCTCGGAGGCGAAGCCCCGCGCCATCCAGGTGAAGGTGCAGTAGCCGGGATCCGGCCCGTGGACGGGGAAGGGGCGCTCCCGCGGGGGCGCCCCTTCTGCTTTTCGCTATCCGCGCACCGGGACCGGGCCGGTGGCGGGCCGCGCCGACGGCTCCATCTTGCACTGGCCGTTGAAGGAGACCCCCTTCACGACGAGGAGGGCCGGGGTCTCGATGTTGCCGGTCACGCGCGCCGGAGGGTGCAGCTCGACGGCCACGCTCGCCTTCACGTTCCCGGTCACCGCGCCGTGCACGATGATCGTGCCGCAGGTGATCTCGGCGCTCACCTGGGCGCCCTCGCCGACGACCAGCGTGTCGGAGGTGACGATGGTGCCGGTGAAGCGGCCGTCGATCCGGACGGTGCCCTCGAAGGAGAGCTTGCCGTCGAACTCGGAGCCGCGCCCGAGCAGGGCGTTCAGGTCGCTTCCGACGGGAGCGACCGGGGTCTCATCGCGCTTGAGCATGGCCATGGCGGGAAAGCGTTACACCGGAGGCGGCCGCCGTTCAACGGCGGAAGTCCCGGACGGGGACGCCAGGACCTCCTTGGCGGTAACCCATTGGGGTTGTTTCATGCCCCGATTTTGTCCAGGACAGCGTCCAGCTCGACGAGCGAGGCGTAGTCGACCTCGATGCGCCCGGCCTGGGCGGTCTTCTGGACGACCCGGCAGCGGACGCCGAGCTTCCGCTCGAGCCGGGTGACGAGCGCCCGGACGTTGGCCGTCTCGGCGGGCGCCCCCCGGGGTTTCGCGGTCGGCGGGTGGAGGAGCCGGCGGACGAGCCCCTCGGTCGCCCGGACCGAGAGCCCCTCCCGGACCACCTGCAGGGCCGCCTTCTTGATGGCGTCGGCCTTCTCGAGCCCGAGGAGCGCCCGGGCGTGCCCCATCTCGAGCGCCCCCTCGCGGACCTGGTCGCGCACCTCGGCGGGCAGCTTGAGGAGCCGCATCGCGTTCGCGACGGTGGAGCGCTCCTTGCCGACCCGCTCCGCCACCTGCTCCTGGGTGAGCCCGTGCTCGCGGGTGAGCGCGTCGAAGGCCTCGGCCTCCTCCATCGCGTTCAGGTCGGCGCGCTGGAGGTTCTCGACGAGCGCCACCTCGAACGACTCCCGGTCGTTCGCCTCGCGCAGCAAGGCCGGGATCTCCCGGAGCCCGGCCCGCTGCGCGGCCCGCCAGCGCCGTTCGCCGGCCACGATGGCGTAGCCGTTCCCGGTGCGGCGCACCAGGATGGGCTCGAGGACGCCGTGCTCCTGGATGGAGGCCGCGAGCTCCTCGAGCCGCTTCTCGTCGAAGCTCTTCCGCGGCTGGCCGGCGCTGCGCTGCACCGACTCGATGGGGAGCTGCATCACGGTGCGGCCGGGCGGGGAGGGCGGAGCCGCGTTCTGCAGGAGCGCGGCCATGCCGCGCCCGAGCGCCGGGCGCTTCGGTCCGGGGGTGCTCACGGTGCCTTCCTCTCGGGTCGACCCTCGCGCCGGGAGACCTCGCGCGCGAAGGCCAGGTAGCTCTGGCAGCCCTTGCTCGCCACGTCGTAGAGCAGGATGGGCTTGCCGTGGGACTGGCTCTCGGAGAGCCGGACGTTGCGCGGGATGACGGTCTCGAAGACGCGCCCCTGGAAGTGCTGGCGGATGTCGTCGGCCACCTGCGCGGCCAGGTTGTTCTGCGCGAACATGGTGAGGAGGATCCCGTCCACCTCGAGCGCGGGGTTCATCCCGCCCTTCACGAGCTCGACGGTGCGCAGGATGTCGGCGAGCCCCTCGAGGGCGAAGTACTCGCACTGGAGCGGGACGATGACGCCGTCGGCGGCCACGAGCCCGTTCAAGGTGAGGAGGCCGAGCGAGGGTGGGCAGTCGATGACGACGTGCTCGTAGTCGGCCCGCACGGCGGAGAGCGCGTCGCGCAGCCGGGCCTCGCGCCGCTCCACCCCGGCGAGCTCGAGCTCCGCGCCGACGAGGTGGCGGCTCGCCGGGAGGACGTCGAGGAACTTGAGCTCGGTCTTCCGGGTCGCCTCGGCCACCGGCCGGCCGTCGAGGAGCACGTCGTAGACCGACGACTCGACCTCGTCGCGCGCGATCCCGAGCGCGGACCCGGCGTTGCCCTGGGGGTCGAGGTCGACGAGCAGCGTGCGGTGCTCCCCCGCGGCGAGCGACGCCGCCAGGTTCACCGCCGTCGTGGTCTTGCCGACGCCGCCCTTCTGGTTGGCGATGGTGACGGTCCTTCCCATGTCTCCTCGATCCCGGGGATGCAGGCCCGGGTTGCCGGGCCGGGCGGAGAATGCCCCGGTCATCTGACAGGGGAAAGGGGAAACGTTCCACGTGGAACATCCCGGGCACGGAGCGGGGAGGGGACCCGTGTTCCACGTGGAACATGGGGCCCCGGGCTTCCGTCCCGCAGCTGGCGCGCCCGTCTACTGCACACCCCAGCCGCCGGTGAGCGCGGTGAGCGCCAGCTCGGGCCAGGGCGGATCCTCGAGCCGGGCCGCATCCCCGACGAGCAAGATGTACATGTTGGGGAGGTCGCTCGAGACGTAGGCCCCGTCCGCCTGGCGCGCGAAGGAGACCTGCTGGGCCCGGGCGCCCCTTCCGTCCACGACCAGGTCGACGTTTCGCTTCATCCAGAGTCCGAAGAGCTTGAATCCGCCGGGCACCGGCGTGACGGTGACGTTGACCGACGGCCCGGTGATGCGGCCGGGCTCGACCCGGAGCACGATGGTCTGGTTGTACTCGCCGCCTCCCTGCCAGGTACCGTCCGGCTGCCGGGCGAGTCCCGCGTAGGCGGGCCCACCGCGCGGCCCGGCGGCGATGTTCCCCCCGCCCCAGACGGCCTCCTTCATGAGGACGCCGTCGTTCCGGAACCAGGCGATCGCCCCGCTCAGGCCGGGGGCCAGCGC
>JBAVCR010000387.1:0-2055 GCA_049586815.1 Anaeromyxobacteraceae bacterium | reverse complement strand
GCTCACCACCACCTCCGCCCGCGGCAGCCCCTCCTTCTCCGGCTCCCCCCCGGCGCGGACCGCCACCCCCCGGACGCGCAGCGCGAGCTCCGCCGACACCGCCTTCACGAAGGCCACCTTCTTCGCCACCGCGTCGCAGCAGGTGACCTCGAGGCCGGGCAGCGCGATGGCGAGCGGGATCCCCGGCAGGCCGGCCCCGCTCCCCACGTCGAGGAGCGTCGCCGCGCCCGCCACCTCCGGCAGGAGCGCCAGGCTGTCGACGAGGTGCTTCTCGGCCACGCCGGCCGGGTCGGTGATGGCGGTGAGGTTCACCTTGCGGTTCCAGGCGAGGAGCCGGTCGGCGTAGCGTTCGAGGAGCCCGCGCGCCGTCGCGTCGACCGGGAGGCCGAGCGCCGCCACCCCGCGCTCCAGCGTCTCGCCGAAGGGCGCGTCCACCGGGTCCCGCCTATCCGTGCCGGCGGCCGATGGCCGCGTCGACCTCGAGGCCGTGCCCCTTCAGGAACTCGACCACGTCCTCGTCGGCGAGCTCGAGGTCGCGGAGCACGCCCTCGTAGACGAACTTGAAGCCCTGCCGCTGCTCGTCGCCGGAGAGCTCGAACGACCGGCGCAGGACGGCGGCGGCGAAGAGCTTCTCGTCCTTCGTCTTCTCGCGTGCCACTAGCCCTCCGGCGCGGCCCGGCGCTTCGGGCCGGGAACGACGAGCAGCTGGCGGAAGATGCCCTCGCCCTCGCTGCGGGTCTCCACGCCGTCCTCCTCGACGAGCGCCAGGTGCACGGCCCGACGGTCGCGCGCGCTCATGGGGGAGACCGCCAGCACCTTGCCGGTGCGGCGCGCCACCTCGGCGAGCCGGAGCGCCATGGCCTTCACGGCCGGGTCGCCCCCCTCGGGAAAGCCCCCCACCTCCAGGTTCACCCACTTGCGCCCCTCGGACCGCGGGTTCACCACGCGGTTCACGAGGTACTGCAGCGCCTCCACGAGTGCGCCGGACAGCTCGACCGGGTTGCCGTCGCGCGGCGCGAGCGAAACGCCGATGGCCTCCGGCGTCTCCTTCACGGTGACGTCCACCGCGGCGCCGAGCCGCCCGAGGATCCCGGTGCAGAAGGTCCGCGCCCCCTCCACCTTCTCCGGCGCCTCCCGGGGCGGGGGGGCGTTCTCGCGATCGGGGCCGTTCATGCGCTCCTCCCGGGGTCAGCCTGCCGCGGCGGCGGTGGCCTGCCGGTCCTTGCGCATGATCCATTGCTGCTGCGCGATGGAGAGCAGGTTGTTCACGAGGATGTAGAGGGTGAGGCCGGCCGGCAGCTTCAGCATGATGAAGGTGAAGAAGATGGGCATGAAGTAGAGCAGCATCTTCGCCTGGGCGTTGTCGGCGGGCTGGGGCGAGATCTTCTGCATGATGAAGGAGGAGGCGCCCATGGCGAGCGGCAGCACGTAGAACGGGTCGTAGGCCGTCAGGTCCCTCACCCACAGGAACGGCTGGCGGTAGAGCTCGACCGAGGTCTGCAGGGTGGCGTAGAGGGCCAGCCAGACCGGCATCTGCAGGAGCAAGGGCAGGCACCCGCCCAGCGGGTTCACCTTGTGCTCCTGGTAGAGCTTCATGGTCTCGAGGTTCAGCTTCTCCTTGTCGTCCCCGTACTTCGCCTTGAGCGCCTCCACCTTGGGCTGCAGCTTCTTCATCTCCTGCATCGACTGCATCGACTTCACTGTCAGTGGATAAAGGAGCGCCTTCACCAGGAAGGTGAGGAGGATGATGGCCACGCCCCAGTTGTGGGTGAAGGCGTGGAACTTCTGCATCACCCAGAGCAGGATCCGGGCGAAGAAGGAGAGGTAGTTGGAGACCGGGCCGTAGTCGATGGCGGTCTCGAGGTCGCGGGAGTAGGCGCGCAGCAGGTCGACCTGCTTCGGCCCGGCGTAGAGCTGAAAGGTGGAGCGGGCCGCCCGGTCCACCGGGATGCGCAGGCCCGCCGCGGTCTCGCCGGGCGTGCCGAGCTTCGCGAAGAAGCAGCTGCCGTCGGCGGTCTGGGGCATGAGCGCCGAGACGAAGTAGTGCTGGTCGAG
>JBAVCR010000386.1:0-2447 GCA_049586815.1 Anaeromyxobacteraceae bacterium | reverse complement strand
GGCGAAATCCTTGCGTCGAGGAGGGGCCTGGAACCCTCGCCGGCGCGCTTCCTTGCGTACCGGGGGAAATGGCCCAAGTGGAGTGGATGGGTCCATGACAAAAACGAAATATTCCTAAAGAAAACATGACCTTTCTGCGCGACTTCCCCTGGCGTGCCCGGGAGGGATCTGCTACACGCGACGAGGCTCGACGACAGACCCCGAGTCAATGCCGGGGCCGAGGTCGTCTGCAGGGGGTAACGTGATGAAGAGGCTCTTCCTGGCGATGGTCGTGGCGCTCCTGTCGACCGGGGCCCGCGCCGAGATCCCGGCCGAGCAGGACAGCTGCCTGGGATGCCACGGCAGCGACCCCTCGATGTCCATGGACCTGCCGAGCGGCGAGAAGCTGCCGCTGCACGTGGACCAGGGCGCGTTCGCCAAGTCGGTGCACGGCGACATGCTGCGCTGCACCGACTGCCACACCGACAAGGGCGACTACCCGCACGAGTCGAAGCCCTTCAAGACGCGCCGCGACGTCACCGTCGCCTATTACGAGCAGTGCAAGAAGTGCCACTTCTCGAACTACACGAAGACCCTCGACGGCGTGCACTTCCAGCTGGCCCAGAAGGGCAACCGCCAGGCCGCGCTCTGCGTCGACTGCCACGGGTCGCACGCCATCGGCCGCCCGGGCGAGCCCCGCACCCGCGTCTCCGACACCTGCTCGAACTGCCACAAGAAGGTCTACGAGACCTACACGGGCAGCGTGCACGGCAAGGCCGTCACCCAGGGCAACGGCGACGTGCCGGTCTGCACCGACTGCCACCGCGCCCACGACGTGGCCGACCCCCGCGCCGGCGCGCTCTCGCTGCGCACCGCCGAGATCTGCGGCCGCTGCCACACCGACCCGAAGCTCATGAAGCGCTACGGGCTCTCCACCAACGTGGTGGACTCGTACCTCAACGACTTCCACGGCATGGCCGCCACGCTGCAGAAGGGCAAGAAGGGCAAGGGCGACCGTCTCGCGGCGGGCTGCACCGACTGCCACGGCGTCCACGACATCCAGCGCCCCGACGACCCGCGCTCGAGCGTCATGCAGGCGAACCTGGTCAAGACCTGCGGCAAGTGCCACGAGGGCGCCACCGCCGACTTCCCCAAGGCCTGGATGTCGCACTACGAGCCGAGCCTGAAGAAGTCGCCGCTCGTCTGGAGCGTGCAGATCTTCTACTACATCCTGATCCCGTTCATCCTGGTGAGCCTCGCCATCCAGATCGCGCTGCACCTCTGGCGCGTCGTGGTGAACCGATGAGCGGTGACGCGGCGGATGTCCCCGGGACCGACCTGAGGAGCGGGACGATGAGCGAGAGCACGGCGAAGGGCGAGACGATCTACTTCCAGCGCTTCGGGGCGAAGCAGCGGGTGGAGCACTTCGTCACCATGGTGG
This sequence comes from Anaeromyxobacteraceae bacterium, assembly GCA_049586815.1. Classification (GTDB taxonomy): domain Bacteria; phylum Myxococcota; class Myxococcia; order Myxococcales; family Anaeromyxobacteraceae; genus CAIOAK01. The sequence goes on along the minus strand of JBAVCR010000386.1, from coordinate 1,027 downwards.
ACTTCGTGGGCCTGGTGCTCACCGGGCTCCCGCAGAAGTTCTACTCGGCGAAGTGGGCCCAGTGGCTGATCGGCAACATGGGCGGCATCGACAGCGTGCGCTGGCTGCACCGGTTCTTCGGCGTCGTGCTGATCGTCTCGGTGATCCTGCACTTCGCCGGCGCCCTGCAGGCCATCCTGTCCCGCAAGGTCGGCTTCTCCATGGCGGTGAACAAGCGCGACTTCACCGACGCGATCCAGACGCTCCGGTACTACCTGGGGCTCGAGGACCACCCGGCCGCCTTCGACCGTTACGACTACAAGCAGAAGTGGGAGTACTGGAGCCTCATGATCGGCAACGTGATCATGATCCTCTCCGGCCTCACCCTGATGTACCCGACGGTGGTGGCCCGCATCCTCCCCGGCGAGATCATCCCGGCCGCGAAGGTGGCGCACTCGAACGAGGGGCTCATGGCCTTCCTCGTCATCACCGTGTGGCACATCTTCAACGCCCACCTGCACCCGGACGTCTTCCCGTTCGACGCCTCGATCTTCACCGGCCAGATCAGCCGCGAGCGCATGGAGCACGAGCACCCGCTCGAGCTGGCGCGGCTGGAGGGCCGGGAGCCCGGCGGGCACGGGCACGGCCACCACTGAGGCGGACGCATGAGCGGCCAGCGGTGGATGGACTTCGCCGGCCAGGCGATCTTCCACACGCTGGTCGCCGCGCTGGTCGTCGAGGCGCTGGTCCGCCTCTGGAAGGTCCGGCAGCCGGAGCAGCGCACCGCCTTCCGCCTGCTCGGGCTGGGCTGGCCGCTCCTCGGCGTGCCGCTCCTCTTCCTGGCCTTCCCGGCGCGCGAGGCGGAGGCCTTCCGGGACGGGCGCGCGCTCTTCGCCGGGCGCCACTGGGACGACCTGGCCTTCCTCGGCATCGGGCTCTACGGCTGGTGGGTGGCCGCGATGGCCGGCGCCGGGCTCGTGCTCTTCCTCCTCGACCTCGTTCCCTGGCTGCGGGCCCGCGGCGCCGAGTCGCCGCCCTGGACGAAGAG
>JBAVCR010000385.1:0-4791 GCA_049586815.1 Anaeromyxobacteraceae bacterium | reverse complement strand
GAGCAGGTACTGGAGCTTCACCATCGACACCTCGCGGCTAGAACGTCAGCGCCCCGATGACCGCGGCCGCCAGGATGAGAAGCGCCGGGTTCACCTTGTACTTGAGGAGCACGAGCAGCGTCGCGACCGTGATGGTCGCGGTCTCGAAGCCGTGGACGGCGCCCTTCGCGAAGGAGAAGCAGCCGGCGAGCAGGAGCCCGATCGACACCGGCGCGAGGCCGTCCTGGATCGACCTCCTCCAGGGCCACTTCTCGAGCCGCTTCCAGAGCCGGCCGACGAGGAGCGTCATCACCGACGTCGGCCCGAAGAACGCGATGACCACGACGATGGCGCCGACGAGCCCGGCCGCCCACTCGCCGATCGAGACGATCATCATCATGTTGGGGCCGGGAGACATCTGCCCGACGCTGTAGAGGTGGACGAGCTGCGGGAAGGTGAGCCACTGGTGCACGTCCACGGTGAGGATCTTGAGTTCCGGGAACGCCGCCATCCCACCGCCCACGGTGAGGAGGGACAGGTAGGCGAAGACGCGGATGAGCGCCGGGAGCTCCTTCATGGCGTGCCTCCCGTGCCCTGCGGGCCCCGCGGGCGGTACCACAGCGTGGCGATCACGCCCACGGCGAGGAGCACCGTCAGCACCGAGACGTGGAAGCGGTTCACCGCGACCACGGTCACCACCACGAAGACCGCGTCGGCCGCGTGCTCGAGCGACTTCTTCCCGAGCTGCACGGCGGTGGCGAGGATGAGCCCGACCGCGGCTGCCGCAACCCCCTTCAGCGCGGCGGTCGCGAGGGGATTGTCGCCGTGCTCCTTGTAGACCATCCCCACCACGTACATGAGGATGCCGCCGGGCAGGCACATGCCGGTGATGGCGGCCAGCGCGCCCCGGTTTCCCTTCAGGCGATCGCCGACCAGGATGGCCATGTTGGTGGAGTTGAGTCCCGGCAGGGACTGGCTGATGGCGAGCAGCTCCACGAACGACCGGTCGTCGAGCCAGCCGCGCTTCTCGACGAGCCCGCTCCGGAGGTAGGCGACGACGCCCCCACCGAAGCTCGTCGCGCCGATGAGGAGGAACTCCAGGAAGATCTGGGCCACGGTCGCGCCCTGCGTCCCCGGCGGGGCGCCCGGGGGCACGGGCGCGGGGCGATCGTTCACGTCTGGCGTCATTTTTCCCTCTCCCCTCGATCCGGCCGGACATCCTTCCACCATCCGTCGCGCATTGCACCTCCGGACCGGCGTAGGATGTACCGGGCCTGCGCGCAGGCGGGAGGAGGCAGGATGGCCGCATCGAAGTCGACCCGGACCCGGGTTCCGGAGCTGAAGCCCGGCAGGTACGCGGACGGCAAGGCGCTCGACCACGTCCAGTACCTGGAGTGCAAGATCATCCTGAAGCCCGACCGCTTCACCTCGCCCGAGGGTTTCTGGGACTTCGCCAAGATCGTCCGGCGGAACGCGCGGAAGACCGGCGTCGGTTTCTCCTCCGGGATGTTCGAGGACGAGCGGCCGCAGATCCGCGAGGTGGTGTTCCTCGATACCGCCGACTTCCGCCTCTACAACAACGCCTTCATCCTGCGGCGCCGCATCCCCTACCGTGACGGGTTCCCGGTGGGCGACCCGGAGATCGTCTTCAAGTTCCGCCACCCCGATCTCCAGAAGGCCGCCCGGACCGACGTGCGGCCGCGCATCGAGGGCGGTTCCCGCATCAAGTTCAAGGCCGAGGCCCTGCCCCTCAAGGATCAGATCGGCGCGCTGCGGCTCCTCTTCTCCCACAACGTCGAGTTCCCCTCGAGCCACGTGCACGAGGCCAACCGGACCTCACTCGACACCATCATCCGGGTCCTGCCGGCGCTGCGGCGCCTCAAGCACCACGCGGGCGAGAGGGTCGAGCTCGTGAACCAGACCATCGTCGAGGAGGTGCTCCAGGACATCGGCATGCTCGACTTCGGGAAGGGGATCGAGGCCAAGGCCAACGTGGCGCTCTGGCGCGCACGGGGCGACCACCTCCCGCTCGTCGGCGAGTTCGCCTTCCAGATCAAGTTCAAGGAGCGGAGCGAGCTCCGCAGGAAGGCCATGAAGCGCGCCGAGCAGTTCTTCGTCTCCCTGCAGTACGCCGCCTCGGAGTGGCTGCTCCTCGGGGCCACGAAGACGGGCATCGTCTACCGGCTGAAGGGCAATCCGCCGCAGGCCCACGAGTAGGCGCTGCGCGGAACGCCATGCCCCACCTCCCCCGTGAACGCCGCCTCGGCAAGCGCCTCGACGACGCGCTCCTCCACGCCCTGCGGCTCCACCGCAAGCAGGCCCGGAAGGGAAAGGACGTCCCGTACGCCGCGCACCTCCTCGGCGTCGCGGGGACCGTCCTCGATTTCGGCGGCGACGAGGCGCAGGCCATCGCCGGGCTCCTGCACGACGCGGCGGAGGACCACGGGGGATACGCCCGGCTCGCGAAGATCCGCCGCCGTTTCGGCAAGGACGTCGCGCGGATGGTCGAGGACTGCACCGACACCTTCGAGAAGGTGAAGCCGCCCTGGCGTCCCCGCAAGGAGGCGTACATCGCGTCCTTGCCGGGGAAGGGCCGGCGCTCGCTCCTCGTCTCGGCCGCCGACAAGCTCGACAACGCGCGGGCCATCGTCGCCGACCTGCGCGTCCACGGCCCGGGCACCCTCGACCGTTTCGCCGGGAAGGGCGAGACCGTCTGGTACTACCGGGAGATCCTGGAGACCTTCCGCGGGCTCGACGTCGGGCCCATCGTCGACGAGCTCGCGGTCGTGGTGGCGCAGATGGAGCGGCTCGTCAGGCCGCGCCGCCGCAAGCGGGGCTGAGCGGATCGGGGCGCTCCCGCCGCCCTACCCCGCCCGGAGCGACGCCATGTCGATGGTGAAGCGGTACTTCACGTCGGACCGGAGCATCCGCTCGTAGGCCTCGTTCACCTTCTGCATGGGGATGACCTCGACGTCGGCGGTGATCCCGTGCTGACCGCAGAAGTCGAGCATCTCCTGCGTCGGCTGGATGCCGCCGATGAGCGAGCCGGACAGGCTCTTGTTCCCGAAGATGAGGCCGAACGAGGAGACGGGGAGCGGCTTCTCCGGCGCGCCGACGAGTGTCAGGTTCCCGTCGCGGCGGAGGAGGTGGAGGTAGCCGTTCAGGTCGTGGTCGGCGGAGATGGTGTCGAGGATGAAGTCGAAGCTGCCGGCGTGCTTCGCCATCTCGCCCGCGTTCCGCGAGACCACCACCTCGTGCGCGCCGAGGCGCAGTGCGTCCTCGGTCTTCGCCGGCGTCGTCGTGAAGACCACGACGCGGGCGCCGAGCGCCCGGGCGAACTTCACGCCCATGTGTCCGAGCCCGCCGAGGCCGACCACGCCGACCTTCTTCCCCTTGGTGACGCCTTGGCGGCGCATGGGCGACCAGGTGGTGATGCCCGCACAGAGGAGCGGGGCGGCGCCGGCGGGGTCGAGGTTCGACGGCACGCGCAGGACGAAGCGCTCGTCCACCACGACGCCGTCGGAGTAGCCGCCGTAGGTCACTCCGCCGAGGTGCCGGTCCGGGCCGTTGTAGGTGAAGACGGCCTTCGGGCAGAACTGCTCGTGGTGGGTCCTGCATTCGGGACAGGTGCCGTCCGAGTCGACGAGGCAGCCGACCCCGGCGAGGTCGCCGGCCTTGAAGCGGGTCACCGCGGAGCCCACCTTCGTGACGAGCCCCACGATCTCGTGGCCGGGCACGCACGGGTAGACGGTGGGCATGACGCTCTTCCACTCGTTCCGCACGGTGTGGAGGTCGGAGTGGCAGATCCCGCAGAAGAGGATCTCGATCTGGACGTCGGTCGCGCCCGGGTCGCGGCGCGGGATGCGGGTGGCGGCGAGCGGCGAGCTCTCGCTGGCTGCGGAGTAGGCCTTGGCGTGGAACATGGAGCGATACCTAATGGCGCGGGTTTCCGGATGACACCCGATTCACGCGCGCCGGCCGTTCAGGTCCTGTCCACGATTGCCGGGGACTCCGGGGGGCGCCCACCCCGTCGCCGCGCTATTCCTCCCCCACGATGGAGGTCGCCGAGATCTGGAGGTACCCGGTGAAGACCATGGGCGGCGAGCTCCTGGAACGGGCCCGGATCGGGCCGCTGGGAATCGAGGGCGATCGGGTCGTGCACGTGGAGGACGCCCGGCAGCGCGTCGTCACCTCCCGCAGCCATCCCCGCTTCCTGGCCCACCGGGGCACGCTGGGAGCGGATGGCGAGCCCCGGGTGGACGGGCGGCCGTGGCGGGATCCCGGTGTCGCGGCCGACGTCGTCGACATCGCCGGCAAGGGCGCGCGACTGGTCCGCTTCGACGGGGCGGAGCGCTTCGACGTCCTGCCCCTGCTCGTCGCCACGGACGGTGCGATCGCGGCTTTCGGCCACGATCGCCGCCGGCTGCGACCCAACCTCGTCATCGGTGGGGTCCCCGGGATGGCCGAGCGCGAATGGCCCGGCAGCGTGCTCCGCATCGGCAAGGTGCGCATCGGGGTCCAGAATCGGCGCCAGCGCTGCATCATGACCTCGTTCGACCCCGACACCCAGGTGCAGGACAGGAGCATCACGCGCGGCATCTTCGACCGCTTCGAGGGTGAGCTCGCCCTCGATTGCTTCGTGATCGGCGGCGGAGAGGTGGCGGTGGGCGACGCCGTGGAACTCCTGCCCGGGCCTGCCGGGACTCGGGATCCGTAGGGGGCTGGCCGTCGATGCCGACCCCGGCGCGGGCCTCGCTGGCCCGCGCCCCGTCACCTGCGGCTGTTGCCCGGCGGCGCCGGCGGCGGCTGGCC
>JBAVCR010000384.1:0-1658 GCA_049586815.1 Anaeromyxobacteraceae bacterium | reverse complement strand
CCGTCACCCCCGGCGCCGGGACCCCCGTCGAGTCGCGCAGGTCGCGCCGCAGGGCCGCCGCGGCCTCGCCGAGCCATGCCTCCCGTTCCTCGCCCTGCGGGACGAGCGCCTCGGCGAGCTCCACCGCGACCCGATCGGGCAACGGCACATGTGGAGCGACCGGACCCGATGGCGCCTCCGTGCGGGCGCCCCCCGTCCGGCGCAGGCCCACCATCCCCGCGAGGGCGAGCGACCCGCCCGCGGCGAGGAATGGGAGCGCCGGGAGCCCGGGGGCGAGCCCGACGGCGACGAGGAACGCCCCGGTGGCGAGGAGGGCCCGGGGCTCCGCCACGAGCTCGCGGGCGATCCGGCTCGACACGCTCCCCTCGTCGCCGGCGACGCGGGTGACCGAGATGCCGGCGGCGATGGCGAGGAGGAGCGCCGGGATCTGCGAGGCGAGCCCGTCGCCCACCGCGAGGAGCACGTGGCGCCGGGCGGACGCTGCGGGCGGCATGCCTCGCGCGAGCCCCGACACGAAGCCGCCGCCGGCGTTGACGAGCGCGATGGCGATGCCGGCCACGGCGTCACCCTTCACGAACTTGAGCGCGCCGTCCATGGCGCCGTGGAGCTGGCTCTCCCGCTCGAGCTCGCGCCGCCTCCGGCCCGCCTCGGCTGCGTCGATGGCGCCCGCGCGGAGCTCGGCGTCGATGGCCATCTGCTTGCCGGGCATGGCGTCGAGGGTGAACCGCGCCGCGACCTCGGCGACGCGCTCCGCCCCGCGCGTCACCACGAGGAGCTGGACCAGCGCCAGGATGGCGTAGACCACGGCGCCCGCCACCCAGCTTCCCTGCATGACCACACGGCCAAGCGCCTCGATGACCCGGCCGGCCTCGCCCCGGGAGAGCACGAGCCGGGTGGATGCGATGGCGACCGCCAGGCGCAGGAGCGTGGTGAGGAGGAGGATGGCCGGGAACGCCGCCAGGCGCAGGGCGTCCGGGGCGAGCAGGACCGCGAGGAGCACCGTGGCCGAGATCCCGAGGCTCGTGGCCACGAGCGCGTCGACGAGCCCGGACCCCACCGGGACGAAGAAGAGGGCGACGAGCCCGACGACGGCGAGGCCGGGTGCAACCTCGCCGGCCCGCATCGCGCGGGAGGCCCCGCCACGCGTCGCCGGAGCCTTCAGGCATCCCTCCCGCCGGACAGGGAGTGCGCCCAGGCGAGGACCGCCGCCGTCGCCTCCTGCAGCTCCTCGGGAATCGGCTCGCCGACGTCGGCCAGGCGGAACAGGGATCGCGCCAGGGGACGGTCGGAGAGCACGGGAATCCCGAGCCGCCTCGCCTCGCGGCGAAGCGCCGCGGCGCGCACGCCCGCGGCCTTGGCGATCACGACCGCGCCCTCCTTCCCCTCCGTGCCGCGGGAGAGGGCGACGGCGATGCGCGTGGGGTTCACGACGAGACAGGCCGGCCGGCCCGGCGCTGCGGAGACGGAGGCGTGAAGGCGCCGGCGCTCGGCCCGGAGCCGCGGATCGCCCGAGTCTTCCCGCTGGTCGCGCTCCACCTCGGTCCGGGTCATGCGCAGCCGGCCCATGGCCATGGCGCGCGCCTGGAAGAGATCGAGGAGGGAAAAGGCGGCGAGGAGCGCGAGGAGGGGAGGCGCCGTCCCTGCGGCGACCTCCCGTG
>JBAVCR010000383.1:0-1648 GCA_049586815.1 Anaeromyxobacteraceae bacterium | reverse complement strand
GACCAGGTCCGCATCGAGCGGGACGCCACCGGCGGCGGGCTGCGCTCCCTGAGCTGGCGCCAGGGACCGGCCGACGAGTTCCTCGTCCGCCCCTGCCCCACCGGGCTCTGCGCGGCGAAGCGCGAGGTCGAGGTGACCCGCGAGACGGTCCTCGTCTCGGTCAGCATCCGCTCCTCGGTCTCGGAGGCGCTCCACGCGGCCGGGCACGACACCGCGCTCGTCGCGGCCGCGGCCGACGTGCTCGCGTGGGACGTCGACTTCTACCAGGACGTCCGCAACGGCGACACGCTCAAGCTCGTGGTCGAGCGCTACGAGGCCGACGGCCGCTTCCTCCGCCACGGCGACGTGCTCGCCGCCGAGTTCGAGGGCAAGGCCGCGGGACGGAAGCGGCTCTTCCGCTACACCGACCCGGACGGCCACACCGGCTACTACGACGACGCCGGCACGAGCGCCCGCCGCGGGTTCCTGAAGGCGCCGGTCCCCTACGTGAACCTCACCTCCCGCTACGGCAGCCGGCGCCACCCGCTGCTCGGCTACGTCCGCGCCCACCAGGGGGTGGACTACGGCGCGCCGGAAGGCACCCCGGTCTGGGCGGTGGGCGACGGCGTGGTGGCGGTGGCCGGCTGGAACGGCGGCTGCGGCCTCATGGTGCAGGTCCGCCACCGGAACGGCCTCGACTCCGTCTACTGCCACCTCTCGAAGGTCAACGTCGCGGCCGGCTCGCACGTGGCGCAGAAGCAGGTCGTCGGGCGGGTGGGCAGCACCGGCCTCTCGACCGGGCCGCACCTGCACTACGCCATCCGGCGGGGCGGGACCTACGTGAACCCGCTGCAGCTGCAGCTGCCCCGCGGCGAGCCGGTGCGCCCCGAGTTGCGCGACGACTTCCTCGCCCGCATCGGCCCGGCGCGTTCGCAGCTCGACCGGGTCCCGGTCGCGCTGCTCGACTAGAGGGTGCGCTCGATCCGCCGGGCCTGCTCGACGAGGGGCAGTCCCGGATCGGCCTCCGACCACCGGGCGAGCCACCGGGCGAGCCGCGCGCGGGCCTCCGCGCCGCGCCCCAGGTGCACGAGCTCCTCCGCCGCCAGCACCTCGGCCCAGGGCTGGAACACGTAGAGGGCGATCGGCGCGTAGACGGGGTGGAGACCGGCGACGGCGTCGAACGCCTGGTACGCCTCGGCGTGGCGTCCGGCGCGGGCGAGCGCCCAGCCGAGCAGGAACTGGGGCTCGACCGCGGAGGAGCGCCGGGAGACGTCGATCAGGATGCCGATCGCCTCGGCGTGGAGCCCGGATTCCAGCGCCTTCACCGCCGCGTACAGCCGCTCGGAGAGCGATCCGGGAGCGAGCCCTTGCGCCCGGAGCCTCGCCTGCTCCGCGTCGCCCAGCCAGGCGACGAGCCAGGCCCTCTGGTCGGCCAGGAGGTCGGTGCCCGGAAGCGGCATGGTCCCCTCGGCGAGGAACCTTCTCGCGGCGCGCTGGTCGGCCCCGGCGAGGGAGAGGAGGGACATCGCGTTGGCATCCCATGCGTCGTATTGCTGGCCGGCGTTCAGGGTGGCCGCGGCCTGGAAGACCTTCCGCGCCTCCCGGGCGCGCCCCTGGTAGGCGAGCAGCGGGGCGAGCACCTCGGCGGCGACGCGGCGCGGCCCGGGGG
>JBAVCR010000382.1:0-2892 GCA_049586815.1 Anaeromyxobacteraceae bacterium | reverse complement strand
CCGGATGAGCTTCCGGAGGGACAGCTTGGGGATCCGGCCGCCCAGCCAGTAGACGGTGAGCGAGGCCCCGAAGAGGAACCCGGCGAGGAGGAGCGCGGCGAAGCCGAGCAGCAGGATGGCCTGCGAGCCGGCCATCTGCCGCGCCACGACGAAGAGGCCGCCCAGGGCGAGCGCGCTCGCGAGGAGCCCGAGGAAGACGGTCAGGCCGAGGGAGCGCACGTTGTCGGCGATCCGGTCGAGCGACTCGGACCGTACGTGTACCCGGAACTTGCCGGCCTCCAGGTCGGCGAGGATCTGGGAGAGCTGCCCCGGGACGTCCTCGGCGAGACCCTGCAGCTTGAGCATCGACTTCATGAGGGCGCCGGAGGCGTCTCCCGGCTGGAAGCGGGAGAAGAGCATCTCCTTCGCGTAGGGAAGCCCCATCGCCATCACGTCGAGGTCCGGGTAGAGCCCGCGGATGACCCCCTCGATGGTCACCGACGACTTGCAGAGGAGGGCGTACTCCCGGGGCACCTTGATCTTGTGGCGCACCGCCAGGTCGAGCATGTCGGTGAGCAGCGTCGACGAGCGGATCTGGTCGAGCTTGAGGCCCAGGTACCGGTCGAGGATCCCGGAGATGTCGTCGCGCAGCGACGAGATGGGCGTGTGGGCCTCGGGGACCCCGATCCGGTAGAGGACCCGGGCCACCGTCTCCGGATCGCGCAGGGCGACGGCCACGAGCAGGGTGACGAGCGCCTCCTGCATCGGGCGTCCGATGCGCCCCACCAGCCCGAAGTCGAGCAGCGCGATGCGGTTGCCCGGGAGGACGAGGATGTTCCCCGGGTGCGGGTCCCCGTGGAAGATCCCGCCGCCGAAGAGCTGCCGGAAGGCGGCTTCGATGAGGTTGCGCGCCACCTGCTCCGGGTCGTAGCCATCGCGGCCGCCCAGGTCGGTGACCTTCACCCCCTCCACGTAGTCGAGGGTGAGCACCGTCGCGGAGGAGAGCGCGGCGTGGACCGCCGGCACGACCACGAAGGGGAGCTCGCGCGAGGCGGCGGCCATGTCGCGGGCGTTGCGGGCCTCGTTCGCGAAGTCGAGCTCCTCGTGGATGGCCCGGTCGAACTCCTCGACGATGTCGGAAGGGGTGTAGACGCCGGTCTCCTCCACGAGGGCCTCGAGGAGCCGCGCCACGTATTGCAGGAGGCCCAGGTCGGACTCGAACTGCTCGCGGACCCCGGGGCGCTGCACCTTGACCGCGACGTCGAGGCCGTCGTGGGTCCGCGCGCGGTGCACCTGGGCGATGGAGGCGCTCGCCGCCGGCACCGGGTCGAGCCAGGCGAAGACCTCGTCGACGCGCCGCCCGAGTCCCCGCTCGATCTCCCGCCGGATGGCCTCGACCGGGACCGGCTCGCAGGCGTCCTGCAACTGGGAGAGCTCCGTGATCCAGGAGGAGGGCAGGATGTCCGGGCGGCTGGAGAGGAGCTGGCCGAGCTTCACGTAGGTGGGGCCGAGGTCCACGAGCAGGCGCCGGAAGCGGACCGCGTTGCGCCCGTCGGCGGGGGCGGCTGCCGAGGCGCCCTCGCCCGTGGCGGCGGGACGGGGGGCGGCCGAGCCCAGCCGGACGCGCTCCAGGTAGGCCCCGAAGCCGTGGCGCGCGATCACCGCGGAGACCTCCCGCAGGCGGTTCAGGTCGTGGATGGCCTCGCGGAGCACCGCCGGATGCTAGCACCCGGGCCGGGGGCCCGCCACGCAGGGGGACCCTCGTGCTAGAAGCACCCCGTGGCCGAGATCGCCCAGCCAGCGACCCCCATGATGCGCCAGTACCTCGAGGTGAAGGCGAGGTACCCGGACGCCATCCTCTTCTTCCGCCTGGGCGACTTCTACGAGATGTTCAACGAGGACGCCGTCCAGGCGTCCGAGGCGCTCCAGATCACGCTCACCTCCAGGGCCAAGGGCGACGGGAAGATCCCGATGTGCGGGGTCCCGTACCACGCGGCCCGCGGCTACGTGGCCCGCCTCCTCGAGCGCGGCTTCAAGGTCGCCATCTGCGACCAGGTGGAGCCGCCGGGTCGCGCCGGGATCGTGAAGCGCGAGGTGACCCGCGTGGTCACACCGGGCACCATCCTCGACGAGCAGGCGCTCGACCCGCGGGAGTCCTCCTTCCTCGGGGCGGCCTTCCTCGACCCGGAGGGGCCGGGCGGCGGGGTCGCGCTCCTCGACGCCACCACGGGCGACCTGCGCTGCGGCGAGGTTGCCACCGACGTCCGTCTGGCCGAGGAGCTCCGCCGGGCCGGGGTGCGCGAGCTCGTCCTGCCTCGCGGCGGGGTCGACTCCGACCGCGCCGTCGCGCTCGTCCGCGAGGTGGGGGTGCCGGTGGCCGAGGTCGACGACGCGGCCTTCCAGCGGGGCGCCGAGAAGCTCTCCCGTCACATGGGCGTGGCCGGGCTCGACGGCTTCGGGGTGGCGCACCTTCCCCGCGCCGTCGCCGCCGCGAGCGCCGCGCTCCACTACCTCACCGAGACGCAGCGCACCGACCCGCGCCACGTCGACCGCATCGCGCTGCTCCCCACCGCGGACGTGCTGCTCCTCGACGAGAGCACCCGCGCCAATCTCGAGGTGGAGCGCACGCTCGTGGGCGGCAAGCGGAAGGGGTCGCTGCTCGGGCTCCTCGACCGCACCCTCACGGGCGCCGGCGGGCGCCGGCTCGCCGAGTGGTTCCGCTACCCGCTCACCGACGCCGCCGCCATCGACCGGCGCCTCGACGCGGTGGAGGCCCTCGCCACCGGTGCCGTGCTGCGCGACGGTGTCACCGGGGCCCTGCGCCCGGTGGCCGACGTGGAGCGGCTCCTCTCCCGCCTGGCGTTGCGGCAGGGCAACGCGCGCGACCTCCGCGCGCTCGCCGGCACACTCGCC
>JBAVCR010000381.1:0-3550 GCA_049586815.1 Anaeromyxobacteraceae bacterium | reverse complement strand
CGCCCTGCCTCGCGCCGCCTCCGGGCGTCCCGGGAGACTGCCTGCCGCTCCGCACCCTCTCGGCGACCCTGCCCGGGGGCTTCAACCAGATGCGCGTGTCCCTGCGCAACCGCCTGGTCGGCCCCGGGAAGGATTCACCCGCCGTCACGCGCGTCGACCTCGACCTGGGGCAGGACCTCGACCTCTCCTCCGGAAAGCTCGGCGAGTCGTACGTGCGCGGCGCGGCCGAATGGGGACCGGTGAAGGGGATGCTGCTCGCGCGGTTCCTCGCCTTCGGCGCCACGCCCGCGGCCGGGAGCTGGGGATCGCTCGACCCCGGGTTCCTCGATCACTTCACCGAGCTGCGCCTCGACCTCACGGCAAGCGACGCCCGCGGGGACCGGCTCACCCTCGGGTTCCTCGGCCTCTCCTCGGCGGCGTCGGCGACCCTCAAGGCCGGACTCGACCCGCTCTTCGACCCGCGCGCCATCCCGTTCCAGACCTTCGGGCAGGGGACGGCGGGCCTCAAGGTGCACGTGGCCGGCGGCCTCGACGTGCAGTGGGACACGCTCTTCTCGGTGCGGACCGTCTACGCGACGCCCTGCGGCGGCGGCGCCGCGGTGCCGGTGGGCCCCACCATGCAGCAGAACACGGTCACGGCCAGCTGGAACTCACCGTGCAACTGCTGGCGTGGCCTGGTGCAGGTCCGCATCTCCCAGTGCGGGTACTATGGGGTCTCGGCGGGGCTCGACCTCTCCGCGATCACCGGCCTGAACCTCATCCCCTGAGCTCACCCCGGAGGGTGTTTGACGTTCCCGCGGGGGGCGCGTAGCCTGCCTGTTGACTCCGGAGTCAGCCGTGGCCCGACAGCGAGACCGCACCGAGAATCCGCAGTCCGGCCCCTCCGCGGAGGGGGAGCCCGAGAAGCGCCGCGCCATCCTGCACGCGGCCCTCAAGGTCTTCGCCGAGCGCGGCTACCACGGGTGCCGCATCGCCGACGTGGCCAGCCAGGCCGGCGTCGCCTACGGCCTCGTCTACCACTACTTCCGCAACAAGGACGAGCTGCTCGAGAGCGTCTTCGACGAGCAGTGGAGGATCTTCATCGGCGCCATCCGGGCCATCGCCGACGGGCCCGGCACGGCCGCGGAGCAGATCGCCTCGGTGATCCGCTTCGCCCTCGACGTGTTCCGCACCGCCCCGGCGGCCGTCCGGGTCCTCATCCTCGAGGTGCCGCGCACGCCCGACGTGCTGCGCGCCGGGAGCACCCGGCAGACCTTCGAAACGGCCACGCGGCTCGTGGCGGAGATGGTCCGCCGCGGCCAGGCCGAGAAGGAGCTGCGCACCGACGTCGACGCCCTCGTCGCCGCCGCCGCCGTGCTCGGCGTCCTCGACATGACGCTCGCCGGGATGGTGACGGGCCTGCTCACCGCGCCGGAGCCCTCCGAGGAGGAGCTCGAGCGGATGAAGCGGCAGGTGGTGGCGACGGCGCTCGGGACGGTGCTGCCGCCGGCCTCGCCCGCGCGTTGATCCGCGCGCCGCGCGCGGTTATCTCCCCTGGTCCACCCGCTGCGTGCTCCAGGAGCATCCATGTCCCATCGCGTCCTCGTCGCCGACGACCTCTCCTCCGAAGGCGTGGAGGTGCTCCGACGGGCGGGGCTCCAGGTCGACGTCCGGGTCGGGATGAAGCCGGAGGAGCTCGAGGCCGCCATCGGGGACTACGACGCCATCGCCGTCCGCAGCGCCACCAAGGTCACCGCGAAGGTCCTCGAGAAGGCCACCCGGCTCCGGGTGGTGGGGCGCGCCGGCGTGGGCATCGACAACGTGGACCTGGACGCCGCCACGCGGCGCGGCGTGGTGGTGATGAACTCGCCGGGCGGATCGTCGGTGACCGTGGCCGAGCTCGCCATCGGCATGATGCTCGCGCTCGCCCGCCACCTCCCGCAGGCGACCGCCTCGACGCGCGCCGGCAAGTGGGAGAAGAAGCGGTTCCAGGGGCGCGAGCTCGCCGGCAAGACCCTCGGCGTGGTCGGCATCGGCAACATCGGGTCGGTGGTGGTCGACCGGGCCCGGTCGATGAGGATGAGCGCGGTGGCCTACGACCCGTTCATCTCGGCCGAGGCCGCCGCCGCGCTCGGCGTCGAGCTCGTGACCCTCGAGGAGCTCTGGGCCCGGGCCGACGTGATCTCGCTCCACGTCCCGCTCACCGAGCAGACCCGGAACATCGTGAACGCGGCCACGCTGGCCCGCATGAAGAAGGGGGTCCTGCTCGTCAACTGCGCCCGCGGCGGCCTGGTGGACGAGGTCGCTCTCGCCGCCTCGCTCGCCGCCGGCCACGTGGGCGGCGCCGCCTTCGACGTCTTCGAGAAGGAGCCGGTCTCGCCGGAGAACCCGCTCCTGCAGCTCGACGGCTTCATCTGCACGCCGCACCTGGGCGCCTCCACCGAGGAGGCCCAGGTGGCCGTGGCGGTGGGCATCGCCGAGCAGCTGGCGGCGTTCCTGACCCGGGGCGAGGTGCGCAACGCGGTGAACGTGCCCTCCATGTCCACGGAGAGCCGGGAGCGCTTCGGCCCCTACCTCAAGCTCAGCGAGAACCTCGGCGCGCTCGCCGCGCAGCTCGCCCCCAGCGGCGTGCGGGAGGTCCGGGTGACCTTCGCCGGCGAGGTGAGCGAGGCGCCCCAGCGTCTCCTCACGGCCGCGGTGCTGAAGGGGCTCCTCTCCACGGTCGAGGCCTCGCCGGTGAACGAGGTGAGCGCCCCGGGCATCGCGCGGGACCGGGGCATCGCCGTCGTGGAGGAGCGGGCGGCGGGGCACCAGGACTACGCCAGCCTGATCACGGTCGTGGTGGGCGGCGCCGGCGGGGAGGTCGCGGTGGCCGGCACGGTCTTCGGCCGCAGGGACGCCCGCATCGTCCGGGTGGACCAGTTCCGCCTCGAGGCCGTCCCGGAGGGGAACCTCATCCTCTGCGTGAACGACGACGCCCCGGGCGTGGTCGGCAACCTGGGGACGGCGCTCGGGTCGGCGGGGGTGAACATCGCCCGCATCTCCCTCTCCCGCGACGAGGCGGGAAGGGCGGCGGCGTCGCTCATCAACGTCGACTCCGAGCCTCCGGCCGCGGTCCTCGACACCCTGCGCACCCTGCCACACGTTCGCGACGTCCGGCGCATCCGGCTGTAGAGTCGGGCCATGCTCGACCTCTCGCTGCCCCTCGGCCTCCGCGACCTCACGCCCGACCACTCGGCCCACCTGGCCGACCTCTCGGCCCGGCTCCACGAGGTGTTCGGAGCCTTCCGCTACCGCAGGGTGCTGCTGCCCACGCTGGAGCGGCTCGAGGTGGTCGAGCGGGGGCTCTCGCCGGCGGCGCTCGCCCAGGTGCTCAAGTTCGTCGAGCCGGGGTCGGGCGAGGTGGTGGCCATCCGGCCCGACATCACGCCCCAGATCGTCCGGCTCTACGCGGCGCGCCCCGACGCGCTCCCCGACCCGGCGCGGCTCTGCTACGACGGCCCGGTGCTCCGCAGCCGCGAGGCCCGGGCGGGCCGGCCGCGCGAGGTCTACCAGGCCGGCGTGGAGCTGC
>JBAVCR010000380.1:0-4017 GCA_049586815.1 Anaeromyxobacteraceae bacterium | reverse complement strand
GGCCAGCCGGGGCAGCCCGGGCAGGGCAGTCCCCAGCCCCAGGGCGGCAACTTCGCCCCGTCCGGCGCCCAGAACGGCGCCGCCGCGGCTCCCCCTCCCCAGCCCCAGGGCCAGCCGGAGACCATGGAGGAGGTGGAGGGCGTCCTCGACTTCGAGGGCAAGGGGCAGGGCTGGCTGCGCGATCCGAAGCGCAGCTACGTCCCCCAGCACTTCGACGTCGAGGTGCCGCGCTGGCTCATCGACCGCATGCACCTGCAGCCGGGCCACCTCGTGAAGGGGCAGGCCGCCGTGCGGGGAGTGAAGCGGGTCCTGCAGAAGGTCGACCAGCTCGAGGGCACCGACCCCCTCGCCGTGGTCCGCCGCACCGCCTTCACGAACCTCACCGCCACCGACCCCACCGAGAAGCTGGTCATGGAGACCCGCTCCGACGAGCTCGTCGGCCGCGTCCTCGACCTCGTCTCGCCCATCGGCCTGGGGGCCCGCGCCCTCATCACCTCGCCGCCCAAGGCCGGCAAGACCATCATGCTGCAGCGGATCGCCCAGGCGATCCACGCCAACCGCCCCGACATCCACCTCATCGTCCTCCTCGTCGACGAGCGCCCCGAGGAGCTCACCGACATGCGCCGCAACGTGAAGGGCGAGGTCTGCGGCTCCTCCAACGACCGTCCCGCCGAGGAGCACATCCACGCGGCCGAGATGGCCATGGAGCGGGCCAAGCGGCTCGTCGAGGGCGGCAAGGACGTGGTCATCCTCCTCGACTCCATCACCCGGCTGGCGCGCGCCTACAACCGCGAGATCGAGTCGTCGGGCCGCACCCTCACCGGCGGCGTCGACAGCCGCGCGCTCGAGCGGCCGAAGCGGCTCTTCGGCGCGGCCCGCAAGGCCGAGGAGGGCGGCTCCCTCACCATCATCGGCACCGCCCTCGTCGACACCGGCAGCCGCATGGACGAGGTGATCTTCGAGGAGTTCAAGGGCACCGGGAACATGGAGGTCGTCCTCTCCCGGCCGCTCGCCGAGCGCCGCATCTTCCCGGCCATCGACATCGGGGCGTCGGGCACCCGCAAGGAGGAGAAGCTCTTCTCCGGCAAGCAGATCGAGAAGATCCGCAAGCTTCGCGGTGCGCTCGCCTCGCTGAAGCCCGTCGAGGCCATGGAGCGGCTCCTCAAGAAGTTGACCGAGTTCGAGACCAACGACGACTTCCTGAACAGCTTCTAGCAGGGCCCTCCCGGGGCGCTCCGCGCGCCATTCCGGGGACGGCGACGGTGGTTGCTGGCGTCGGCCGCCCCGCGGGGTATGATCGCCCGGTTCCCGTTCCTCCCGGGAGGTATGGCATTCCGCCGCTGAGCCCCGATCGCGTCGTCGTCGTCGATGACGACGTCCTCATCCTCCGGAACCTGAAGCGCATCCTCGAGGGCGCCGGGTTCGAGGTGCGCACCTACTCCGCCCCGGAGGAGGCCATCTCCCGGCTCGACACCGACCGTCCCACGGTCGTCATCTCCGACTACATGATGCCGGGCATGGACGGCATCGCGCTGCTGCAGCAGGCGCGCGAGAAGATCCCGGGCGCGGCCCGCGTCCTCTGCACCGCCGCCGAGGACTTCCGCATCGCCCTCGACGCGGTCAACTCCGGCGAGGTCTACCGGATCATCTCCAAGCCCTGGCACAACCAGGAGGTGGTGACCACGGTGGCCCAGGCCGCCGACGCCGCCCGCCTGCGCCGCGAGAACGAGCGGCTCACCATCCAGGTCCAGCAGCAGAACGACAAGCTGCGCGAGCTGAACCTCCGCCTCGAGGAGCGGGTGCGCGAGCGCACCGAGGCGCTCCTCGGCGGCCTCATCGCCGCCCTCGACTACCGCGACGCCGAGACCCAGTGGCACTCCCGGCGCGTCTCCCTCTACTCGCGGCGGCTCGCCCTCCAGCTGGGGGTGGCCGAGCCCGAGCTCACCACCATCGAGCACGGCGCGCTCCTCCACGACATCGGCAAGATCGGCATCCGCGACCGGGTGCTGCTCAAGCCCGGCCCGCTCGACGCGAACGAGTGGAAGGAGATGAAGCGCCACCCCGAGCTGGGCTGGGAGCTCCTGCGCCGGGTCGAGTACCTCAAGTCGGCGTCGGTCATCGTCCTCCAGCACCAGGAGAAGTGGGACGGCACGGGCTACCCGGCCGGCCTGAAGGGCGACGGCATCCTCATCGGGGCGCGCGTCTTCCACGTCGTCGACGCCTACGACGCCATCACCAGCGACCGTCCCTACCGCAAGGCCCGCGGCTACGCCGAGGCCCGCAGCGAGATCACCCGCTGCCGCGGCGCCCAGTTCGACCCCAGGGTGGTCGACGCCTTCCTCGACATCCCCGAGGAGGAGTGGCGCCGCATCAGCATCGACGTGGAGCAGTTCGCCATCCTCTCCACCGAGATGGCCGAGCGGCCCCCCGGCACGTCGGCCCCCGGACCGCTCCCGCTCGCCCAGGCCTGACGCCGCATGGCGACCTCCTGCCACGGTTGCGGGGCCACCCTCGACATCGACGGGCCGATCGGCCGGCGCACCGCCTGCCCGCACTGCGACGCCGACCTGCACTGCTGCATCAACTGCCGGTACTACGAGGAGTCGGCGCCGCACGAGTGCCGGGAGCCGCACGCCGACCACCACGTCGACAAGATCGCCTCCAACGCCTGCGACCTCTACAGGCTGGGCGACGGGGCCTCCCGGCGCCGCGGCTCCTCCCAGGCGGCCCGCGACCGGCTCGGCGCCCTCTTCGGCGAGGCCCCGAAGCCCGCCGAGGACCCGCGCGACGCGCTCGAGGCGCTCTTCCGGAAGAAGTGACCGTCCGCCGCCGGACGTGACCCTCCTCGCTTTTCCGCGTGCCGGCGCCGCGTGCGGCGCCTAAGGCTACCCGACGGGTCCCCCCGCCCGCCCGAGGTGCCTGCATGCGCAACGTCCTCCTCCTCGCTGGACTCGCCGCCCTCGCGGCCTGCTCCCGCGCCTCCACGAGCCCTCCTCCCCCGCCGGCGGAGCCGGAGGTCGCGCGCCCGCCCTGGCAGCTTCTCGTCGAGCGGGTCTCGCGGGCTGGACAGCGGTCGTTCGTGACCATGACCGCCGAGCGGACCTTCGTCTCGCCGGTCGCCGGCATCCCGTCCGACGCCCTCCGGGTGGCGCCCTCGCCCGACGGGCGGACGCTCGCCGTCCTCCGTCCCCAGGACGGCCTCGTCCACCTCTGGCTCCTGGACCGCACGGGGGAGAACCTCCGTCCGCTCCTCGCCGGGGCCGCGACCGTGGGCGGGGTCTCCTGGTCCCCGGACGGCACGCGGCTCGCCGTGGAGGTCTCGACGCTCGACGTCACGGCCGACGTCTGGGTGGTGAACGCCGACGGATCCGGGACGACCGACCTGACCCCCGACCCCGCACCCGGCGTCTGGTACGACCGGGCCCCGGCCTGGTCTCCCGACGGCGCCTCCATCGCCTTCTCCTCGAACCGCTCGGGCACCACGCGACTCTGGGTGATGGGAGCCGACGGGAGCGCCCCGCGCCAGGTGCTCCCGACGTCGCTCGCGGCCGCCGAGCACCTCCCCGCGTGGTCCACCGACGGCGCCACCCTCGCCTTCGTCACCGAGACCGCGGAGGGAGCCGGCATCGGGGTGGTGCGTCCCGACGGGACCGGCCACCGGCTCTTCCCCGCCCCGTTCGACGCCGCCGACCCCGCCTGGCTCCCCGACGGGCGCATCGCCTTCGCCGATCGGCGCACGGCGGATCTCGAGGTCCATCTCCTCGATCCGGTCACCGGAGCCACCTCGAACCTCACGCGACACCCCGACCACGACCTGCGCGCGAGCGTCCTCCGGTACGTCGCGCCCCCGGCGTGGCGCGGCCTGGCGGCTTCGGTCCGGCTCCCCGGACGTCCGGCACCGGCCGGCATCGCCGCCGCCGACATGGACGGGGACGGGGTGGCCGACGTGGCCATCCTCGCCACGGCCACGCCGGAGGTTCGGCTCTACCGGGGCGCCGGCGACGGCGTGCTCACGCC
>JBAVCR010000379.1:0-8737 GCA_049586815.1 Anaeromyxobacteraceae bacterium | reverse complement strand
GGGCGGATGAGCGTGCTGAAGGCCTCGCCGAGCCGGATCACGCCGGCGACGATGGGCACCATGCCCACCGAGATGATGGGGTCGGTGCGTGCGTCGAGGCCGCCCGTCTCGAGGTCGAGCGACCAGTAGACCGGCTGGTCCCAACGTGGCGAGCCGAAGAGCACGCGAGGCCCCCCGGACGATCAGACCACCTGGTACCGGTACGCCGCCTTGTCCTGCCAGGAGGCGATCGCCCGGAGCGAGTCCTTGAGCCGGCTCCGCTCGATGGCGGAGAGCTGCGAGAGGGAGACCACGTTGGTGGGCGGCTTGCCCTCCGAGATGCTCTTCAGCTGCATGCGCAGGCGCATCCCCAGGAGGAACCGGTAGGCCTCGATGACGGTCGCGCTGGCGTCGGCCCCCATGAGCCCGGCGCGGGTCGCGGCCTGGAGCCGCTCGAGGGTGTTCCGGGCGTGGCTCCCCACGGCGAGGGCGTAGCAGCGGGCCAGGAAGACCACCGGCGCGATGCCCTGCCGCTTCAGGTCCATCTCGGTGCCGCCGCGCAGCCGGAGGACGAGCATGGGCGGCGGACGGAACTCGAGGGCCTGGCGCACCAGGCTGCGGAGGAAGGCCTCCCGCCGCGGGATGGAGTCGAGGACCTCCTGCAGGGGGGTGAGGTCGAGCGAACCGGCCACCCGGCGGAAGTCGAAGAAGATGGCCGCCTCGAGGACGCCCTTCGCGGTGGGGTCTCCCACCCAGTCGGCGAAGCGGTCCCGGAACTCGGAGAGGGTCCCGCAGTGGTTCCGGGCCATGTAGCCGCCCGGGCAGCGCGGGAAGCCGGCCGCCGCGAGGTCGGTGTTGGCCCGGTCGGCGAGCGCCGTGAAGTACTCGCGGGTCCCCGCCCCCTCGTCGGCGAAGACGAGCGCGTTGTCCTGGTCGGTGAGCAGCGTCTGCTCCTGGCGTCCCTCCGACCCGAGCGCGATCCAGGCGTAGGGGCAGGGCGGCTCGCCCAGGTCCTGGTGGGCCCAGTGGAGGATCCGCTTCATGAGGGCGTCGTTCAGCTGGGCCACGAACCCGGCGATGACGACCGGGCGGAGGCCCCCGGCGAGGAGCGCGGCGACCATCTCGGTGACCTTGCGGGCGTAGCCGGGCAGGCTCTCGCGGGAGGGGAGCTTCTCCACGAGCCGCAGCACCGCCACCGGCCCCTGGGAGGTGTGCTTGAGGAGGTCGGTGTCGGTGAGCACGCCCACCACCGCGCCGTCCTGCATCACCGGCAGGTGATGGACGTTGGCCTCGAGGAGCACCGCCCAGGCCTCGTGCACCGGCATGGAGGCCTCCACGCTCCGGAGCGGCCGGGAGAGGACCCGGGAGAGCGGGGTCTGGGGGCCGAGCCCCTGGGCGAGGACGCGCCCGCGGAAGTCGCGATCGGTCACGATGCCGGGCGGCTCCCCTCGCACGAGCACCGACGAGACCCTCTCCTCGGTCATGACCCGGGCCGCGTCGCCGACGGTGGCCGCGGCGTCCACCCAGACCGCGGGGCGGCGCACCAGCGTCTCCACCGGCGCCGCGAGATCCACGCGGAAGGTGGCCACCGGCGAGTGCTCCAGGCTCGACTCGAGCCGGGTGGCGAGGCCGGCGGCGAAGTGGCCGGCGAAGTGGGCGTCGGCGAGCAGCCGGTGGAACTCCCCGGCGGGGAGCCGGTAGGCGAGCAGGTCGTCCTCCACGATGCCGTCGAGGGTCGCCTTGCCGGTGATGAGGGAGGTGTAGCCAAAGGTCTCCCCCTCCTCGAGCATCTGGATGGTCTGGCCGCCGCGCTCCAGCCGGACCGCTCCCTTGCGGATCACGTAGAGGTGCTGGAGGGGCTGCTCACCCACGGTCACGAGCTTCGTGCCGGCCGGGTAATAGATGACTTCCAGGCTCCGGGCGGCCCCGTCGAACAGCTCCTGCGGGAGGGCGTCGAACGGGGGCGTGGAGCGGACGAAGGCGACGGGATCGAGGTTGGCCATCGGGCCGGACGATACCATGCGCCCCGCGGCACGCCCCCGCCCGGGCGGGACGGCGCGACCCGCCCCATCTCACCCTCAGTGACAACCCATCGGGGAGGGGGCGTCGCACACCCGCGGACGAGGTGGACAATTCCTGATCGGCGTTTTTCGACGTCGGCATTGATGCGCGTCAATTTTGCGCAGTGCGGCGTAGCTTTTTCGCGCAAGTGGTGCGCCGGGCTTCCAAAATTGCGCACACCTGTAATAACCTGCCGCTTCCCTTTGTTCCGGGCCCCCAGGCTTACAGCCGCACACGCGCAGATCCGTACCGACACACAACACACCCCCCGCGGAGGACAACAATGGCCGTTTCCCCCCAGACCCCCCCCGTCACGAGCTCCGGCGCCGGGATGACCAAAGAAGAGAGAATGGTCGTCTTCGCGTCGTCGCTGGGCACGGTCTTCGAGTGGTACGACTTCTACCTCTACGGATCGCTGGCCGCGATCATCGCCAAGCACTTCTTCGTGGCGGTGAACGAGGCCACGTCGTTCATCTTCGCGCTCCTCGCCTTCGCGGCCGGCTTCTTCGTCCGTCCCTTCGGCGCCATCGTGTTCGGCCGCCTCGGCGACCTCATCGGCCGCAAGTACACCTTCCTCGTCACCATCCTCCTCATGGGCGGCGCCACCTTCATCGTGGGCCTGCTCCCCGGCTACGCGACGCTCGGCATCACCGCACCGATCATCCTCATCACCCTGCGCCTCTTCCAGGGTCTCGCCCTCGGCGGCGAGTACGGCGGCGCGGCCACCTACGTGGCCGAGCACTCGCCGGACGGCCGCCGCGGCTACTTCACCTCGTTCATCCAGACCACGGCCACCCTCGGCCTCTTCCTCTCCCTGCTCGTGATCCTCGCCTGCCGCATCCTGCTCGGCACGGCCAAGTTCGAGGAGTGGGGCTGGCGCATTCCCTTCCTCCTCTCCGTCCTGCTCCTCGGCATCTCCGTCTGGATCCGTCTCCAGCTGAACGAGTCGCCGGTCTTCAAGCGCATGAAGGAGGAGGGCAAGGGCTCGAAGGCGCCGCTCACCGAGTCGTTCCTCAAGTGGCGCAACCTCAAGATCGTGCTCCTCGCCCTCTTCGGCGCCGTCGCCGGCCAGGGCGTGGTCTGGTACACGGGCATGTTCTACGAGCTCTTCTTCGTCATCCAGATCCTCAAGGTCGACCCGCAGTTCGGCAACCTGGTGATCGCGGCCGCCCTCATCATCGGCACGCCGTTCTTCATCATCTTCGGCGCGCTGTCCGACAAGCTCGGCCGCAAGTGGATCATCATGGCGGGCCTGCTGCTCGCCGCCCTGACCTACTTCCCGATCTTCCGCGGCATCACCAAGGCCGCGAACCCCGCCCTCCTCGAGGCCACCGAGCAGTTCCCCGTGAAGGTCTTCGCCGACCCGAACAACTGCACCTTCCAGTTCGACCCCATCGGCAAGGCGACCTTCCGGAAGTCCTGCGACGTGGCGAAGAGCTTCCTCTCCAAGAAGGGCATCCCGTACACGAACGAGGCGCTCCCGGCGGGCTCGGTGGCCTTCGTCACGGTCGGCAGCGAGAAGATCGAGGCCTTCGACGGCGTGGCGCTCTCGGCGGCCGACTTCAAGGCCCAGTCGGCGGCCTTCGGCGCCAAGATGTCGGCGGCCACCAAGGCGTTCCCGGCCAAGGCCGACCTGAACCGGGTCAACACGCCGATGCTGATCTTCCTCCTCGTCATCCTCGTCATCTACGTGACGATGGTGTACGCCCCCATCGGCGCCTACCTGGTCGAGATGTTCCCGGCGCGCATCCGCTACACCTCGATGTCGCTGCCGTACCACATCGGCAACGGCTGGTTCGGCGGCTTCCTGCCGACCATCGCCTTCGCCATCGTGACCGCGACCGGTGACATCTACGCCGGCCTGTGGTACCCGATCGTCATCGCCGTGATGTCCCTCGTGGTCGGCTCGCTGCTCCTCAAGGACACCGATCCGAACGCGTCGATCACGCACGACGCCTAGCGGGCGGCCCGAACTCGCTGTTCCCGCCCCCCTCGCCGAAAGGCGAGGGGGGTTTCGTTCCCGACGTACCACCTAGAGCGGAGAGACAAAGATGAAGAAGTTCCTGCAGCACGTTTCGGTCGCCAGCGTCGGCGTCGCCACGGCCACCCTCGCACGGGCCTCCGAGTCGGCCGACACGGGCGTCACCGAGATGAACGCCGGCCCGGGCACGTTCTTCGCGCTCCTCGGCGGCGTGATCGCCATGGGCGTGGCCATCTGGCTGCTCCTCAAGGTGATGAACCGCAAGAGGTAGGGAGCCGACTCCCGCAGCACCCGATGCCGCCCCCGGGCTCCGGCCCACGGGCGGCTTCGTGTTTTCGAGGGGTGGCGGCGGGACTAGTCTCGCCCCGGGGCGGGCGGGCGCACCAGCGTCACCGTGCAGGGCGCCTCGGCGGCGACCTTGGTGGCGAACGTCCCCATGAGGGCGCGCAGCGGCAGGTCGGGAGGGGGAGCCCCGATCACGATCTGGTCCACGCCGTTCGCCCGCGCGTAGGCGAGCACGGTGGCGGCCGGGTCGCTCCCCTCCAGCGCGTGGAAGGAGATGGTGGCGGGGTCGAGCTGGAGCGGCTCGGCCCAGTGGCGCAGGTGGACCAGGTTCTTGATGGCCTGCGTGGTGGCCACGTCGTCCTCGGTCTCGGCCCCGGCCACCGACGACGGCTTCACCACCGTGACGCAGGCGAGGCGGCTCCCCGGATCGGCCTGCAGGAGGCGCCGCACGGCGTCCCTCTGGGCCTGGAAGAGCGCCTCGTTGGTGTGCGCGGTGGCGACGGCGGCGAGCACGATGCGGGCGTTGGCGAGCTGGGCCGACGGGCGGACCACCGCCGCCGGCTCCATGCCCTTCGACTTGAACCAGCGCCGGAACCGGGTTCCCAGGCCGGCCCGCTGCAGGCGCCGGCCGCGCTCGGTCACCACCACCTGGTCCGGGTGGGTGAGGTCGAAGGCCACCTGGGCCGCGGTGGCGTAGCGCTGGTTCGCGTCCGGCTCGAGGAGGCGGAGGATCACCTCCTGCATCCACTCCGGGATCTCCTTGCGGATGGCCCGCGGCGGCACCGGGTCGGCATACAGGCGCCGCCGCAGCCCGGACGGGCCGGTGGGGGCGCCGAAGGGGAGCTTCCCGGTGGCGAGCTCGTAGAGCATGGCCCCGAGCGCGAAGAGGTCGCTGCGCGGGTCGCTGCGCACGCCCAGGATCTGCTCGGGCGAGATGTAGGGCGCCGAGCCCATGGGGTTGCGGCTCTCCTCGGCCAGGAGGTCCGGGTAGTGGGCGTGATGGGCCAGGCCGAAGTCGATGAAGACCGCCTCGCCGGAGGGGCGCAGGATGACGTTCGACGGCTTCACGTCGAGGTGCACCACCTCCTGCTGGTGGAGCGAGCGCAGCGCGGCGGCCACCGCGGCCCCCACCCGGGCCACCTCCTCGAGCGGGAGCGGGATGCGCTCCACGAGCTCCTTCAGGCACTCGCCCTCGACGAGCTCCATGACGATGTAGGGCCGCTCGGCCAGGTCGCCCGCGCCCACGTAGCGCGGCACGTGCGGCCCCTGCAGCACCGACATCACGTTCTGCTCGACCTCGTAGCTCACCACCGCCTCGGCCGGCTCGCCGTAGCCGAGGCGCGGGATCTTCATGACCAGCGGGAAGCCGGGGTCCTCGGCGGCCTCGACGGTGAGGAGCACCCCCATGCCGCCCGAGTGGAGCTTGCCCGTGATCCGGTAGCCGTCGAGCCCCTCGCCGACCTCGGGAAGCCGTCCCATCCGCGCTACTCCCCCTTCCTCAGGCGGACCGCCAGCCGCTCCGGGAGCCCGGCCGCCAGGATCTTCCGCGCCGCCGCCTCCCAGTCGTAGGGGACGCGGTGGAAGGTGAGCGTGGCCCGCTCCAGGTCGAGCATCGCATAACAGGCGGCCGTGTTCCCATCGCGCGGCTGCCCGGCCGACCCGGCGATGAGCAGCCACTGCCGCCGCGTCGGCACGGGGATGGGCACGCCCGCGACCGGCTTGAAGGGCACCGGCCGTGCTCCACCCACGGTGAAATAGAGGGCCGGCTCGTGCACGTGGCCGCAGGCCACCCAGGAGGCTCCCCCGGAGCGCGCCATGGAGGCCGAGGCGGCGCGCGCGTCGGTCACGTAGACGTGCTTCGACGGGCCCGCCGCGCTTCCGTGCACCAGGTAGAGCGGGCCGAGCCGCGCCTCGAAGGGAAGCCCCGACAGGAAGGCGCGGTGCTCGGGCCGGAGCACGCCGCGCGTCCACTCCGCCGCCTTCTTCGCGGCCAGGTTCATCCCCTCGGCGCCGGCCTCCTCGAGCGCCGCGTCGTCGTGGTTGCCGCGCACCACCAGCGCGCCGCGGGAAGCGTGCTCGGCCACCACGTCGAGCACGGCGTGGGGGTCCGCGCCGTATCCCACCAGGTCGCCCAGGAAGGCGTGGGACTCGGCGCCCTGGGAGCGCGCGTGGTCCAGGCAGGCGGTGAGCGCCTCGAGGTTGGAGTGGATGTCGGCGAGGAGCGCGATCTTCATGGCCAGCCCTGGGGCGGGGGTCCGACGCTACCACGAATGGGAACTGATCCAGCGCAAACGGGGACGCACCGGTTGCGCTCCGGCGTGCGCACGGATCCCTTTTCGGGTCCTCCCGGAGGGAGCGCGTTCTTTCCCTTGCTGGGACGCAAATCCAGCGCTTTCGCTCTCCGTGCAGGCTTGCTATAGGGGCCGTTCCCGACCCGGAGGAGACATGGACAACGCAGCCGCCTCGGCATCACCTTCAGTCAAGAGCACCGGCGCGTCCGCGCGCCCGACCCGCGCGGGGCGCTCCGCCGCCGAGGTCGTCGCATCGCCGGAGTTCAAGGCCCTGGTGAAGCGCCGCTGGACCGTCAGCATGTTCATGCTGGTCCTGCTCTTCATCGGCTACTACGGCTTCGTGCTCCTCGTCGCCGGCAACAAGGAGTTCGTCTCCCAGAAGGTCGGCGAGTCGACCACCCTCGCCATCCCCCTCGGGGTGGCCGTGATCGTGTTCGCCTGGCTGCTCACCGCCATCTACGTGGCCTGGGCCAACCGGTCGTACGACCCCGAGGTCGAGCGGCTGAAGAACGAGATCCGCCGCTAGGCGGTCCGCATCCCGAGACCGGAGAACACCGCCATGCAGACCTCGCTCGGCAATCCCACCGCAGCCTCCATCGGCTTCTTCTTCCTCATCGTCGCCCTCACGCTCGTCGTGACCTACTGGGCGGCGCGCCGCACCAAGACCTCCTCCGAGTTCTACGCCGCCGGACGCTCCGTCTCGGCGCTCCAGAACGGCTTCGCCCTCGCCGGAGACTACATGTCGGCCGCCTCCTTCCTGGGCATCTCCGGCATGGTCGCCCTGCAGGGCTACGACGGCATGATCTACGCCACCGGCTGGCTGGTCGGCTGGCCGGCGCTCATGTTCCTCGTGGCCGAGCCGCTCCGCAACCTGGGCAAGTTCACCTTCGCGGACGTGGTCGCCTTCCGGCTCCAGCAGCGCCCGGTGCGCATCGCCGCCGCCATCGGCGGCATCCTCACCGTGCTCTTCTACACCATCGCCCAGATGGTCGGCTCCGGGCAGCTCATCAACCTCATGTTCGGCATCCCCTACGAGTGGGCCGAGATCATCGTGGGCAGCGTCATGCTCGCCTACGTGCTCTTCGGCGGCATGCTCGCCACCACCTGGGTGCAGATCATCAAGGCGGTGCTGCTCCTCATCGGCGTCTCGGTGCTGACCGTGCTCGTCCTCGCCAAGTTCGGCTGGAGCCCGGCGAACCTCTACACGGCGGTCTCGGCCAAGTACGGCCAGAACGCCCTGCAGCCCGGCGGCTTCGTCTCGAGCCCGCTCGAGGCGGTCTCGCTCGGCCTGGCGCTCATGTTCGGCCTCCTCGGCCTGCCCCACATCCTGATGCGCTTCTACACGGTGCCCGACGCCAAGGCGGCCCGGAAGTCGGTGCTCTACGCCACCGGCCTCATCGGCTACTTCTACGTCATCATCCCCATCGTCGGCTTCGGCGCCGCCGTGCTGGTCGGGCGCGACGTGGTGAGCAAGGTGGCCCCGGGCGGCAACATGGCGGCCCCGCTGCTCGGCGAGCTCCTCGGCGGGCAGGCGTTCCTGGGCTTCATCTCGGCGGTGGCCTTCGCCACCATCCTCGCCGTGGTGGCCGGCCTGACGCTGGCCGGCGCGTCGGCCTTCTCGCACGACATCTACGTCTCGGTGATCAAGCGGGGCCGGGCCAGCGAGGAGGACCAGCTCAAGGTGGCCCGCATCGCCACCATCGTCTTCGGGGTGTGCGCCATCGCGCTCGGCATCCTCTTCAAGGGGCAGAACGTGGCGTTCATGGTGGGCCTGGCCTTCGCCATCGCCGCCAGCGCCAACTTCCCGGCGCTGCTCATGTCCATCGTCTGGAAGAAGTTCACCACCCAGGGCGCCATCTGGTCGATCCTCGTCGGCGCCTTCAGCTCGGTGGCCATGATCGTGCTCTCCCCGACCGTCTGGGTGGGCATCTTCAAGTTCCAGACCGCCGTCTTCCCCATGAAGAACCCGGCCATCTGGTCGATGACCATGGCCTTCGCGGTGGGCATCGTCGTCTCGCTCCTCACGCCGGAGCGGGAGGCGCAGGAGAAGTTCGAGGACGAGAAGGTGCGTACCTCCCTCGGCGTCGGCGCGGAGTAACCGCCTCTTCGATCCGTCCGTTTCGCGAGGCGGGGCTCCGGC